>JAZFPY010000001.1:0-4627 GCA_036444875.1 Woeseiaceae bacterium
TACGAGTATGGATCCAATGGTTACGCCTCGGAAAAAGCCGAGGCTTTGGGACGTATTCCGGAACCCGCGACTGAGTTGCGTACCTTGCTGGATTACCGTCTGCGGCACGCGCAATACAAGAGAGACCCGGACTCACAGGCAATGTTGGCGAGCCTGCCATTGATCGCGGTGTGGGATGATCACGAGATAGCCAATGACGCATGGCGCGAAGGCGCGGAAGGTCATCAGGAAGATGACGGCGGGTGGCACACCAGGCGCAATGCTGCCATCCAGGCCTACTATGAATGGATGCCCATACGCGGCAAGCCGCGGGGCGGCAGAACCAAAGTCTTCAGGGAATTTCGTTACGGTGATCTGGCGAGTCTCATCATGCTCGACACCCGGCTGTATGGACGCGATCGACAGCCGCATGCGGGGCCGGATGTTGATGCGGAATCCATCGAGTCGGCACTTGCTGATCCCGGGCGGCGCATGTTGGGTCACCGGCAGGAACGCTGGCTTCGTCGCCGCCTCAAAAATGCCTCGGGCACGACCTGGCAGGTACTGGGGCAGCAAGTGCTTATGACGGAGTTGATTAGTGCCAACCTCGAACCACTGGTGGATCCGGACGGACCGAGTTCGATTCCGAAGGAACTCTTGCAGAGTATCATCGAGCGGAGCAAGGGCAACACTACCAGTGTGCTGGATGCCTGGGACGGCTACCCGCTGGCGCGCGAGGATCTGTACAACGACCTCGGCAGGTACGCCACTAATCCAGTTGTGTTGAGTGGAGATTTCCATGCGAACCTGGCCGCCGACCTGATCCCGAAGAATGCGGACCAGCCTGTGGCGGTCGAGTTCATGACCGGGACGGTATCATCTCCCGTACTTGCCGATGTCTTCCCGGAATACGAGCCGAATTCCGTCAGGGATGCCACGCTCGAGCAAAATCCGTCTTTGAAGTACCTGGACACCAAACACTGCGGATGGCTGTGCCTGACGCTGACGAAGAAGCGATGTAGCGGCGACTGGTACCTGATCGACAACATTCACAGCCGCGGTTACAGGAGTTGGCATGCCAAAACGCTCACGGTTCGCGCGGGCGGGATTGGGAAGGGACTTCAGGCGTAATGCCGCGCGTACAAATCTCGCGAGCCCAGGCCCGGAGAATCGCACTGGCGGCACAGGGATTCGATAGAAAGCGACCAAAGTCTGCCGGCGACATTCGGCATATTCGCAGGACCATCAATCAAATCGGCTTGCTCCAGCTCGATTACGTCAATGTCCTGATACCGGCCCATTATCTGATTCTCTACTCCCGGCTGGGGGCTTATCCACGCCAGCGACTACATGAGCTCGTTTATCGCCGCAGAGAATTCATCGAACAGTGGGCGCACGAGGCCTCGATTGTGCCCGCCGATGCCTGGCCACTGCTGCGGCACCGGCGGGACGAGTTTCGGCCTTATCCCAACAGCCCGATCATGAAACTTCGCGGCCGACGCGAGTATTTGAAGCAGGTACTGAAAATTGTCGAAGCGAGTGGCCCTGTTACAGCGAATGACCTGCCACCTATGCCGGGTCCGAAGCGCAAACCCGGTGACTGGCACCGATCCGTACCGCGTTGGGCTCTTGATTATCATTTTCATTTCGGCTCGATCGCTGTCGCAAACCGCTTGCCGAATTTTCAGCGCGAGTACGACTTGTCTGAACACCTGATTGCTAGCGAACATTTTCAGAAACGCCTGTCACGCGACGACGCCCAACGCGAATTGCTGCGGCGCGCAGCATGCGCGTGTGGTATCAGCACAGTGAGGGACCTGGCCGACTACTACCGCATGCCGTTGCAGGAAGCTTCGCCGCGTGTCGAAGAACTGGTCGAGGAGGGCGCGTTACGCGAAGCCAGGGTCGAAGGCTGGTCGGAGACTGGCTATCTTTCTGATTCAGCGCGCATGCCGAGAACGATCAAAGCGTCTTCGATTTTGTCGCCATTCGATCCGGTCGTCTGGTTCCGACCGCGTGCGGAGCGGCTATTTGATTTCCACTATCGCATCGAGATCTATGTACCAGCAAGCAAACGTAAATGGGGATATTACGTCCTGCCATTTCTGCTGGATGACAGAATCGTGGCACGTGTTGATCTAAAGGCGGACCGCGAAAACAAACGGCTTCTCGTTCTTGCCGCGCATGAAGAAGCGGGCATTAACGCCAAAAGAACTGCTGGAAAGCTTGCCGAAGAACTCGCAAATCTCGCCGCCTGGCTCGACCTGGAAACGGTGCGCGTGTCACGCCGCGGATCGTTTGCGAGAACGCTGGCCGCAGCCACAAAAGAGTTTTCTAGTCGGGGGCTTTCGTATACTCGTCAATGACTTCTTCGATCGCCGCGCTGCAGACCGCGCAAAATTGTTCTGTGCGCGTAAACATGATGCAGTTCAGAGCGGGACGATAGAATCCTTTCGCCTGATAGTTTGCACCTTCGAAAGCGCCGATATCATTACGATAATCAGCCGTCGAGAATAGATTCTCCGCAAATTCCTGATTTGCACGGAAGAGCGCGTTCATTTCCGACTCCGGACGGTTTTCTGCGCGCATTTTTTTGCGTATGGCCTGATACTCCAGAGAATGTTTTTCGTACACTTCCTTTGGCCACGGTGTCGGCAAGGGCGTCTGTTTCCCGACCAGGTACCGCCACTTTAGTTTCGCCGGGTCTTCGAGAGCGGTCACATTGGGCTCGTACGGCTCCTCGATTTGCTGCGGCGCTTCATAAGCCACTGAACTCGTGTAGTACTCGTCCGCGAGACCCGCGAAATGGTGGCCGAATTCATGCACGAACACGTACGGCGCCCAGTCGCTATCAGCCGCGACCGTGCCATACAAGCCGTAAATGCCACCGCCGCCATAGGTCTCGCTCTTGACGAGTATCTCGACGAAATCGTAAGGCACCGACGATGCGATTCTGCGGAAGGCCTTGTTATCGGTCGTCAACACATACCGCTCGCTGCGAAATGCATCATATGTTGCGCCGAGCGGTGTATCGCGATAAATGCCGGTGGACGGTCGCGAGACGCCCGATCGTGCGGCGGGTGGTGCGAGCGCCCATACATTGAAATCGGACCGGCGTTCTTTGAACGGTGACGTCGCAAACAGTATCTCGGTCATTTCTCTTGCTTTGCCAAGGAACTCGTCCCTGTCGGCTGCGGTGTAGCCATCACCGAGTATGAGAAGGTCCACCTTGGTTGCCGGGTCGCCATTTTCTTCTATGACAAAGACGTGGTCACGATATGCGGCAGACTCCTGATGGACGAGGTAGTCATTGGGATCTATTCGTGCCCGCCAGACTTCTTCGAACTTGTTTCCTTCGCCGCGTTTCTTGATAACGACATCGAATGGTCGCGACTGTGCAGGGAAACGCAGCGATTCGTGGAATGTCCTGTTGATCTCTCTGGCTTCTCCGGTAGTCTCCCATTCGCCATAAATGCTGCTGAAACTACGCGACCAGGCGACTTCGCCTGAGTCGGGATCTACGATAGCAAACGCATACTTGCCGCGAAACGTCGAGTCGACCGGCTGCAGCATATTACCGGGCCAGAGCAAAGGCTCCAGGACAACCTGATCGAGGCTGAACAGTTCGAGGTTACGGTTGCCCGTGTGATAGAAATCAACGCGCATCGTTTGCGGTTGATCGGCCAAAGATGCCTGGCCAAAAAAAATAGACAGCAGAATTACGGTCAGACAGCTTCCAGGCATGGTCGTCCTCGACGTGTAACAAAAAACATTCATGGTCAGAGTGCTGGCCCCATCCGTATCGGCGACCCGTCAAAAAACCGGCTGCGTCTGAAAGGCCTGATATCGATGCCGGTATCCTTGCCGGTCAGCAAACCCGCGGCTACCTTGCCAACGCCGGGGCCGATGCCGAAGCCGTGGCCACTTAAACCCGTCGCAATGAAAAAGCCGGGCAGGCTTTCCTCGGGGCCAATGACGGGCACGACATCCGGCGTCGTCTCGATCGTTCCGGCCCATGCCTCCACGAATTCCGTGTTCGCCAATGCGGGAAACACCTCATTCAGATTTTTTCGTATACGTCTGAGCGTTCTCCGACTCGGCGCTGGATTCAGCACGCGTTGTTTCTCGAACGGCGATTCACGGTCCAGGGCCCAGCGTACGGGTGTCGCCAGTTCCGCGAAAAAATCTCCGTTAATTGTCAGTCCCATCGCCCCGAACTCCTGCTTTAGAGCCGGCAGGAACTTGAAGGCAAATCTAAAGGTCGACGGCGTGATCGGATGTAGAAGGGCCCCTCCGCCGTGAGCTACCGTATAGCCGCCGTCCTGGCGGCGGCGAATCGCAACTCGCTTATCAAAGCATTGTCCGTCCAGTATTTTTGGGCCTGGTGCGGTGCGTGCGACAGTTCCGTTGACCTTCA
Source organism: Woeseiaceae bacterium (assembly GCA_036444875.1). GTDB lineage: Bacteria > Pseudomonadota > Gammaproteobacteria > Steroidobacterales > Woeseiaceae > JACZWL01. The sequence continues at coordinate 4,397 of JAZFPY010000001.1, forward strand.
ACTGCGGCAGCGATATACCGAGCGAGCGACAGAACATCGATGACCACGCACCCGCCGCGCAGAGTACCGCCGAGGTTTTGATTGTGCCGTGCTCGGTCACGACGGCTGATACGCTACCTGCCTCAGTCTCGAGACCCCGGACGGCGCAGCCGGTCAGTATCGTCGCACCAAGCCGGCTGGCGACCCGGGCGATCGCCGGTGCTGCCTTGTGTGGCTCGGCACGCCCATCGC
>JAZFPY010000002.1:0-6305 GCA_036444875.1 Woeseiaceae bacterium
AACAGATCGGACTGCGAATTTACACGATCGGCATCGGCGCGGAACAGATGCTGGTGTCGTCGATTACCGGTGGACTGCGACCTGTCAATCCGTCGGCGGATCTCGACGAAGAGACGCTGACCCGGATTGCGGCAATCACGGGCGGGCAATATTTCCGTGCGAAGGATACCGCCGGCCTGCAAGACATCTATCGCCTCCTCGATGAAATGGAACCTGTCGCCGAACCCGAGGCGGGCTTCAGGCCCGTCAAGTCTCTTTACTACTGGCCGCTGGGCGGTGCTTTCGTGCTAACGGTTTTTCTTTGTGTCATGGGTCTGTTGCAGGGACTGCAGGTTTCGCGGCTGATAAAGGCGGGACTCAATGCTGGCTGATTTCCACTGGCTCCGGCCCGAATGGCTCTGGGCGTTGCCGCTTGTGGCACTCATCACGTTTGCGATGACGAGACGCGAGCTGGCACCGGGCAATTGGCATAGGATCGTCGATCCCGCGCTGGCGCCATATGTTCTGTCCCGCGCAGCATCGGGGCGGCACAGCTACCGGTGGTGGTTGATGGCGCTCGGCGGAATCATTGCAGTCTTGTCACTGGCCGGCCCGAGCTGGAACCGTGTGGAGCTGCCCGTGTTTCGTTCGGAACACGCGATAGTGATCGCACTTGATTTATCGCGATCCATGGACGCGCAGGACCTGACGCCGAGCAGGCTGACGCGCGCAAGGCTCAAGATTCTGGATATTCTCGAGCGGCGCAAGAGTGGCCAGACTGCACTCGTCGTCTATTCCGCCAATGCGTTTACAGTGACACCGTTGACGACCGATGTGGATACGGTCGCTGCGCTCGTCAACAGCCTTGGCACCGATATCATGCCGAGCCGTGGAAGTTATCCCGTAGCAGCGATTAACAAAGGCCTTCAGCTCCTGCAGCAGGCCGGCGTCGGCCACGGCGAAGTGCTGTTGATTACAGATGGGGGGACCTCGCCGGCCGCGGAACGCGCCGCCGCTGATTTGTACGATGCCGGATATACCTTATCAGTCATGGGAGTCGGCACGCGGGAAGGTGCGCCGATTCCGATGGCCGGCGGAGGCTTTGTCACCGATCGGTCAGGACAAATCGCCGTACCAAAGCTTGAGGCACAAGAGCTTCGCAGCCTGGCTGCCGCCGGACACGGCCGGTACATGGTCTTATCGGCTGACGACAGGGACCTGGATGCTTTGCTGTCGGGAGTCATCGACTCCTCTTCTGCATCTGACGCATCTCTCGCGACGGACCAGTGGCAGGAAGAAGGGCCCTGGCTGTTGTTGTTGCTGTTGCCCCTTGCTGCTTTTGCTTTCCGGCGTGGATGGGTACTTGCCATCGCCTTCGTACTGATGCCGGTTGCCGAACCGGTTCATGCGTTCGGCTGGGACGACATTTGGCTAACAAAAGATCAGCAGGCGCAGCGGCAGCTGGCCGAAGGCAGTGCCGCCGATGCCGCAACACTATTCAAAGACCCGGTGTGGCAGGCAGTCGCGCGCTATCGTGCGGGTGAGTACGCTGGCAGTGCCAGCGGTTTTGCCGCGCAGGAAGACACAGAGAGTCTTTACAACCTGGGCAATGCACTGGCGCGGCTGGGTGAGTTTGAATCGGCGATCGATGCTTACGAGCAGGTACTCGAGATTAATGCCGGCAATGAAGATGCACAATATAACCGGGATCTGATAAAAGACATGCTCGACCGGCAACAGGAATCTGAGAGCGACCAGGACGCCTCGTCGCAGTCCGGGGGCGGAGGGCAACAGACCGAAGGTGAGGGCGATCAGGATCAATCGGGCGCCGAAGGAGAGGCAGGCGATCCGGGCGGAGAGGCGGGCGATTCATCGCGCAGCGAAGACGAGATGAATCAGGATGACCTCGAGGCGATCCGGGCCGAGCTTGAGCGGGCTGCGCAGGAAGCGGCGCGCCAACAGCAGGGCGAAGTGCAGGACGCCGAGGACATGAGTCCCGCGAACGACATTGCACAACGTCGCGCGCAAGAGCAGCGACAGGCCATGGAACAATGGCTCCGCCGCATTCCGAACGATCCGGGCGGTCTCTTGCGAAGGAAATTCCGCTATCAGTATCAGAGATTGGGCCGCGACCAGGACGGCAATAATCTCTGGCCCGATGACGAGGTGCAACCGTGGTAGGCCGCGTTACTCAGCTACTGCTTTTCATGGCTGTGGTGGCTCTGCCGGTTTTGAGTGCCCAGGCAGCAGTAACAGCCAGCATCGACCGGGCGGACATAGAGATCAATGAATCGTTCATGCTCAAGGTAACGGTCGACACAGATATCGATACCGAGCCGGATGCCTCCGTACTCGAGGCTGACTTCAATATCGGACAACGAAGCCAGCTTAGCAATACCACAATCATCAACGGCCAGATCAGCCGCAGCAGGACCTGGACATACGTCCTGATGCCGAAGCGGGCGGGCGACCTTGTCATACCGCCAATCATCGCCGGCAATGCGCAAAGCAGGCCGCTGCACATTGCCGTTGCGCCGCAGTCGAAAGCGGTGCCGGGCGAAGCAGACATTTTCGTGTCGGCCGAAGTCGATCGCGACACGTCCTATGTACAAGCGCAGGTGCTTTACACTGTTAAAGTCTACCGGTCGGTTGCAACTCGCCAACCGCGATTGAGCGAACCCGATTTAGGCGGCGTCGAAGTACTCATCGAGCTTGCCGGTGAAGAGCGCATTTACGAGTCCATACTGAACGGCAAGAACTACAATGTCGTCGAACGCGTTTATGCATTATTCCCGCAGGAGAGCGGCGAGCTGTCGATAGCCCCTGCCCGTTTCGAGGCGCGTGTCTTGCGCGGCGGCCGGATCACGGGACGGAAAGTATTCGAATCCGAGCCACTGACGGTGGTCGTCAATCCCATTCCTCCGCCTCCACCTGAGTTTCCGAACGCGGCATGGCTGCCGGCAAAGTCGGTGGAGTTAAGTGAGGTCTGGTCGCGTGAACCTGACAGGCTGCCGGTCGGTGAACCGATCACACGGCATGTGACCACAACGGCATTGGGACAGCTGTCGACCCAGATTCCGGTGATTGACCCGGCCGTCCCGGATAGCGTCAAAATCTACCCGGACAAGCCCGAGCTTCGTGTAACTGCGGAGCCGGGCGGCATCAAAGCCATGCGCAAGGACCAGTACGCAATGATTGGCGTGCATGCGGGTGTCGTCGAGCTACCGGCACTCCGCTTGCCGTGGTGGAATATCGAGCCGGGCGAGTGGCAGGTCGCGAGCTTGCCGTCGCGCAGCCTCACGATTCTGCCATCGGGCGAAACGGCATTGCCTCCTCTGATCGAGCAGGCAGTGGAAGCACCGCCTGGAGCGGAGACGACCAAGCTCGAGAGTGGCTTCTGGCGGCGCGTCAGCGAAGGGCTCATCGCATTGTGGTTGCTGACGGTGCTCGCCTGGTGGTGGTCGCGCCAGCCTGACAAAAAAACGAAGGAGCGCGAACCTCCACCCATTCACAGGCAGCAGGCGAAGTTTCTCAAAGCAGCGCGCCGGGCTGCTCTTTCCGGCGATGCTGCGGCTGTTAAATCTGCCATATTGAGCTGGGGCAGATTGCAATGGCCGAACGAGTGGCCGCGGAACCTCGGCGACTTCGCGTCTCGCGTATCGGACCCGCTCGCAGGTGAACTGGAAGCGCTTTGCAGCGCAAGCTACGGTCCGGGGGGCGATGGTCCTGCGAACGGCGATTCATGGAACGGCGAGAATCTCGCGAAAGCATTGCGCTCATTCGCCGTCAAATCAAATGACACTAAGGATGCTGGGGCAGACGACCTGCCGCCTTTGATGCCCGGTTCGCCTGCGTAGTGCGATGCAATGATTTGAATCCAATCGTACAGACACTGTCAAACTTGATCGGGCTCGAATGGCCGCTTTCACCGAAAGCGGCCTGTAATATTGATGAGTTTCGGGGCGATTGAGGGGCCGCTACCGACCCGAAGCGGAAATTGCGGACTGCTCGAAAAATGCAAAATTACGTTAGCTATCAGGCAAATTGTCCACCCGTCTACTATGCTTAGGTGGTAACAACGACAAAGCCAAACCCGCCAAAAGATCTGCCTCCGCCGGAGATCTGGCGTATTCTTCACAGCCAAGCAGGTGGTGCCATATCAGAGACGCATGCGGAGGATAGAATAGCAATGTTCAAAAAGGCAGATAATGACGATGGTCAGAATATAGCCTCGCCATCAAGAATCGGGCAGACGCGGCCGATACGGTCCAAAAACGTGTACGTAATTGGACCAACCCTGGTTTTCAAAGGCGAACTGTCGGCTGACGAAGACTTGTTCATTGAAGGTCGTATAGAAGGCACAATTGCTCATCACAAGATGAATCTCACGGTGGGCAAACAAGGCCGGGTCAAAGCAGACATCGATGCCACCTCGGTCATCATCGAAGGACAGCTTGTCGGCGACATCCGAAGTGATGGGATTGTCACGCTGGCCAAGGGCGCCGATGTCGAAGGCAATATTTTCTGCGCCCGTATCGTCATGGAGGACGGCGCGAGATTCAAAGGAAAAATCGACATGGGAGAACCACCGAAGGTAACAGTGTCGAAAGAACCTGTGCAGACCGAACCCGTTCGCACAGAAAAACCCCGCACAGTGGCGGGGCAAACGGGAAAAGCGAGCGTGTATTGATTCCCGGAGATCGTGAAAATCGAGACTGAGCTGACCTCAAAAAACACCTGCCTGACTTGCTCTCAGCCTTGGCCTTGTCGAGATAGCTTAGCAGTGACGTGCCGTTCACGGCTGACGACAGGTAACTGTCGTTTAATGAGCTGGTACACAAAAAACTGCATCGGTCAGGAATAGCATAAAAAGCCGTTTAACATGTCTGCTCCTGGCTGTTCTCTGACTGTCAGATTGCCGAAATCGGCGATGTTTGACTGGCCGCTTTGGATGAAAGCTGCCGTTCAATTTAGGACCTCGGAAAAATCATTGCCGAGCGTCCGCTATGTCCTCAGAAGCTGCCGATCAAGGGATACGATGGCGACCGGCAGGAGTCGACCCGAAGCGGTCGTAGCAAATCGATCCAAAGACGGTTTGGCTACGCCGCATATCCGATCGAATAGGATTTGACACTTCATACATCCGCCGCACGACTCGGGAGCTGGAAAATGAACAAGCGTGAGTTCGTAGCTTCGTCAATCGCTTCGATTGTGGGACTGGCTGGCACCGCTGCCATGAGCAGTAGAAGCGAAGCACAAACTGCTTGCGTTCGAACAGCAGATCCGGCGACTTTTGTGCTAGTTCATGGTGCCTGGTGTGGGGGCTTCGTATATGACCAGGTCGCCCGCAGCTTGCGGTCGAAAGGACACCGCGTATTTGCACCCTCTCTGACTGGTTTGGGTGACCGTACCCATCTTTCCAATCCTGATATCGATCTGACAACGCATGTGAACGACGTTTTGTCACTGATGCGTTTTCAGGAGCTCAGCGACATTGTTCTGGTTGGACACTCATATGGCGGGCTCGTTATATCGGGCGTTGCCGAGTCGGAAGCTGAGAAGATCGACTCAATCGTCTACTTAGATGCTTTTCTCCCGGGGTTTTTTAATTCAGAGGACCTGGGACCGTTGCCCGAGAATTCGAACAATACGCTGCCGTTGCCAGAGGAGTTCAGCCGAACGTTCGGGATTCCTGGGGAAGACCGTTGGAAGTACTCAGCGCATCCGATCGGGGCGTTCTTGGAAGTCGATCGATTCAATGTCTCAGGCGCGCACAATTCAATATCCAAAAAGACGTACGTGTTGGCGAACCAGCCACCGTCTTTTCAGGTCGTTTTTGATTCGTTGACAGACGATCCGAGCTGGATTACCTATTCTGTCGAATCACGTCACATGCTGATGCTTGATGTGCCAGACCGCGTGGTTGGGATACTGGAAGTCGCGATTTAGTTCACTATAGAGCAGGCACATTCACTGACCGATTATGGCCGAAAGCGGTCCCTAATTTCACCTTATTCCTGCCGGTCTGAACGTCCGCTTTCGGAAAAAGCGGACATTAAGCTAATATTGCCAAAACAGGCCTCTAACGACCCGAAGCGGAAATTTGTTCATGTTCTATGCCGAATCACAGTGACGATCTTGGGAGGTTGCCAAAATGCCTGACCAGTGGGAATTCATGAGCCATACCTACGACAACTGTAATTGTTCCGTGAGCTGCGGCTGTCAATTCAACGAGCCCACGACACATGGTACTTGTCAGTTCGCCTACGTCGGCACCATTGTCGAGGGCCATTTCAACGACACGCCGCTCGCGGGCCTGAATTGGG
>JAZFPY010000003.1:0-18936 GCA_036444875.1 Woeseiaceae bacterium
TTTCGACGTACGACACTTCTTCCTGTGGAGCTGGATCAATGTCAATCGGCAAGGTCGAGGCGCCGTCGGATCGTATCCGGTCGAGCATTTTCTGCACCAGCTCGAGACTCTCGGGACGCAGCTCGCCCGCATCGTAACGCCTTTGCAGAATCTCACGGATGCCTGACTCGCTGTCATCGTTATTCGACAGCAGCCCTCTCAAAGCGACGTGAATTTCCGCCAACACGGTCTCGTCATCGACCTGGCTTTGCAGCCGGGTCTCGAGTTCCGAGAAATCCTCCGCATTGGGTCGCTTCAGGTTGTCAGAATTGGCGTTCATGCCCGTACCCGGTCGTTTGGCCGCTCTACCTCAAATCAAGCACTTACATCGGTCAAGTGTGCCCGAATAACGTAGCCGACAATGGGAACTGGTCGTCAAATTACCTTACCGGGATGCATGATGTTTTTCGGGTCCAGGGCGGCCTTGATGGCCTTCATGAGGCCTGTCTCGGTCTCGCCGCGATAGCGGACCAGCTGCTCGCCGATATCGGTGATGTTTGAACGACCGCTTTCGGTGAAGGCGGCCATTACAAATGCGCTGCTCAGCCACTGAGCTACTCCGGCCTTTCTTGTCCTTTTTCCAGGCTGCCCGAAACCCTTTCAGCAGATAGCTTTCAACGTGCCGTTGTTAACTGGAGCCGGTTACTCCCTCATAAAGAAGTCTTAGGCCAACAATGAAAAGGAGTGTGTAGACGAACTGAAAGAAGAATTTGTCACTGACTCGTTTGTGCAGCCAGACACCGAGCCCGACGCCGATGGGTGCGAACGGTGACAGAACAAGTGACGTACTGAGATTGCTGATATCGAGCTGGTCGAGCCAGGTATACGGAACGAGTTTTACGTAGTTGACGATCGCAAAGAAACCAACGGTTGTTCCTACGAACGCTGTTCGGTCGAGTTTCCTTCGGAGCAAATACATGTTGAGTGGCGGGCCGCCCGCATGCGCGATGAAACTCGTAAAGCCTGCTGTTGCTCCGGCGATCGCCGCAACGACAGGAGCATGGGCTGGCCGCTCCTGCTTGCCCCTGGTTGTGAGATGAAACCAGTGATTCAGCGTAAAACTGATGGCGACGACGCCAAGCATGAGCCGAATAATTGCCGGGCTCATGTATTGAAACATCAGTGTGCCGATGCCGATGCCGAGCAGTGATGCCGGTACCAGAACGCGAAGTTCGGGCCAGACCCAGCGTCGCCGATACGCCCACACAGCGACCACATCCATCAGGCAAAGAATAGGTAGCAGGATTGCGGCAGCTTGCACGGGTGATACCACGAGTGCCATGAGTGGCACTGCGACTACACCGAGACCACCGCCAAAGCCACCCTTGGAAATGCCGAACATCACGACAGCCGGAATTGCCGCGACGTAGAACCAGGGATCGTCAATCATTGCGCGTTGTCCCGGTTACAATCCGCTGCGGAATTGATAGGCTGCATCCTGGTCTGGCAGTTGATAGCAGAGAAAGTCTGAGAATCATCGGACAGAAATAACACGAAATCGCCGCCGAGGCCGAGTATGTGCCCGAGCATCCTTCCCGGGTGTTGCGCGGATCGACTATATTACAGGGGGAGGCCTATGGCATCCGGTCGATATACAGGTTTCAAACCCGAGACTCTGGAATTCCTGCGAGAGCTCAAGAAAAACAACAATCGCGATTGGTTCAAGGAAAACAAAACTCGATACGAAGAGCAGGTTCTGGATGTCGCGCTGCATTTCATTCAGTCGATGCAGGATCCAATCAAGGAAATTTCACCGCATTTCACGGCGATTCCCAAGCGCATGGGTGGTTCGCTGATGCGCGTATATCGCGACACGCGTTTCTCGAAGAACAAATTGCCATACAAAACAAATATTGGCATTCAGTTCCGTCACGAACAGGCGAAAAATGTGCATTCACCCGGTTATTACGTACATATAGAACCTGACGAGGTATTCCTCGGTGCCGGGATGTGGATGCCTGAATCCGAGTCCCTGCTTGGGATCAGGCAGCGTATCGCCGACAAACCGGCGGAGTGGCAACGCGCAAAAGGGGACAAGACTTTTGTTCGGCACTTCAAACTCGGGGGGAGTTCGCTTACGCGACCACCGCGGGGCTTTGATAAAGAGCATCCGATGATTGAAGATATCAAGCGAAAAAGTTTTATCGCGGTGAAGAATATGAATCTCGGCGATGTATTGGATTCTCGATTTCAGCGCAAAGTGGAAACGGCTTTCAAAGCAGCAACCCCATACATGGAATTTCTGTGCAAAGCTGTGCGTGTGCCGTTCTGACGGGGGAAATATTGTGACTCTTGAGAGTAGATGGCTCCTGGCGCTGATCACGGCAATCGCAATGGCACTATCGTCCTGTGACAGGGATGATCCGGGCGTCGAGCAGACAGCGGGCTCGTCATCGGGCCCGCCGAAGACCGCAGAGCGACCGCTTTCCCCGGGCAGTTTCAATGCGAACTGGCTGACCCATGGTCGGACCTATGGTGAGCAACGGTTCAGCCCCCTGGAGCAGGTCAATGCCGACAACGTCAGGGGACTCGGTCTTGACTGGTTCTTCGACATCCCGACCGATCGCGGTATTGAGGCCACGCCTCTGGTCCTCGACGGGGTCATGTATGTTACCGGTTCCTGGAGCACGGTATTCGCACTTGATGCGAGGACCGGTGAGCAGATCTGGGCCTACGATCCGGCAGTACCCAGGATCTGGGGCAGGAACGCCTGTTGCGATGTCGTTAACCGGGGCGTCGCCGCCCGGGGCGACAAGATCTATGTCGGCACAATCGACGGTTATCTGGTCGCGCTAAATGCTGTGGATGGCAGTGTGGCGTGGCGAGTGAATACGATCGATCGTGACAAGCCTTACACGATCACCGGTGCCCCGCGCGTCATCAAGGGCAATGTCATGATCGGCAATGGCGGCGCTGAGTATGGCGTCCGCGGTTACGTTACGGCTTACGATGCGGAAACCGGAAAACAAAACTGGCGCTTTTACACAGTGCCCGGCAACCCAGCGGACGGCTTTGAAAACGAGGTTATGGAAATGGTTGCCGCGACCTGGAGCGGTGAGTGGTGGAAGGTTGGCGGCGGCGGCACCGTTTGGGACTCGATGGCCTACGATGCCCAATTGGATCTCCTCTACATCGGCGTCGGCAACGGCTCGCCCTGGAATCGTCAGATACGCAGCCCGGGTGGCGGCGATAACCTGTTTGTCTCATCTATCGTTGCACTAAAGCCTGATACGGGTGATTACGTATGGCATTACCAGACGACGCCCGGCGAGACATGGGACTACACCGCGACACAGCACATCATTCTTGCGGACCTTGTAATCGGTGGACAGCTCCGCCAAGTGGCCATGCAGGCGCCCAAAAACGGTTTCTTCTATGTGCTTGATCGTGCAACCGGCGAGCTGATCTCGGCAGAAAATTATGTGCCGGTCAATTGGGCGAGCGGCATCGACGCAAAAACCGGACGTCCCATCGAGACAGCAAATGCGCGTTATGTCGATGGCCCCAGCCTGGTCATCCCGGGGTCCCTTGGCGGCCACAACTGGCCCCCGATGGCATTCAGTCCTGAGACGGGGCTGGTCTATTTTGCGGCACAGCAGATTCCCTCGTTGTACGCCACCGACGAGGCTTTCGAATATCTGCCCGGGCAATGGAACACCGGCACCGACTTTATATTGGGGGATTTCCCTGAAGATCCGCTCGAACTCAGCAAGGTTGCCGGCACGTTGAGCGGCCACCTGCTGGCATGGGATCCTGTTCTGCAGAAAGAAGTCTGGCGATATCAGCATGCCGGCCCGGGGAGCGGCGGTGTGTTGGCTACTGCGGGCAATCTCGTCTTCCAGGGCAACGTCATCGGAGAGTTCGCAGCCTATGCTGCCGATAACGGCGAGAGGTTATGGGCGTTTCCTACCCAAACCGGCATCACCGCAGGGCCGGTCACGTATGCGATCGACGGAGAGCAATACGTTTCGGTTGCCGTTGGCTGGGGTACGCTGACAGGTATTCTCGGTGGACCGATCGTTGCTCCACTGCAAATGAAAAACAGAAGCCGGGTGTTGACCTTCAGGCTTGGTGCTTCGGCGCAGTTACCGGTTCTACCCGAGCCGGAGCCGGTCCCGTTGCCGGACGTCCCCGAGCAGAGCGCGAGCGACAATACCGTCCTCGAAGGTCATCGTGCCTTTGCCCAAAGATGCCTGGTTTGTCATGGCTTCAGTGCTGTCAGTGGCGGCCTGGTATCGGACCTTCGTTACAGCGACAGGCAGGTGTATGCGCAATGGGACGCCATCGTTCTTGGCGGATCGCGATCCTCGAACGGTATGCCGCCTTTTGCCGGTGTGGTTACGCCGGCGCAAAGCCAGGCGATCAAAGCGTATATCATCGACCGTGCGCATGCTTTGCTGTCGGGCAGGGACTGACCGGCAGGTCCTTCGCCGATGGCGGCGCCGCCACATAATCGTGGTATTCCCTCTGTAATCTTGTGCGTCGTCGGTGCTAGAATCCGCGCGCCAATGCAAACGAGCCCGAATATTTCACCGCTATGGAATACAACCCGCCGCGCTCTCGCTTCGTCTTTGATCGCATGACGGACGCCCGCTTTTCCTAAGGACCACTATGGCCGCTTTCGATGATCCTGCTTTTGACGACCACGAGCGCGTGGTGTTTTGCCGTGATGCGGCAACAGGCTTGAAGGCAATCATCGCCATACATTCCACGGTGCTGGGCCCGGCCGCGGGAGGCTGCAGGCTCTGGCGTTACGAGTCGGACGATGCTGCGCTGCATGACGTGCTACGCCTGTCGCAGGGGATGAGCTACAAGAACGCCATGGCCGGCCTGAACTTCGGTGGTGGCAAGGCGGTCATCATCGAAACGCCGGACTTCGATGGTTCGGAGGCGCTATACGAGAAATTTGGCGAATTCGTTGAAAAGCTGAACGGGGATTACATTACAGCTGAAGATGTCGGCATGAGCATGTCGATCATGGAGATGATCAGGCGACGAACGAGCCATGTGTTCGGACTGCCTGCCAGGACCGGTCACGCAGGCGGTGATCCGTCGCCCAAGACTGCGTTCGGTGTATTCAAGGGCATCGAAGCGGCCGTCGGGTTCAAGCTGGGACGAGATGAGCTAAGGGATCTGACAGTCGCGGTCCAGGGCGCCGGCCATGTCGGTTACTACCTGTGCAAATATCTTTTCGAAGCCGGTGCGAAGCTGATCGTGTCCGATCTGGATGAAAGCCGCGTGCAAAGGGTCTGCGAAGAATTTGCTGCGACAGCGGTGCCGCTCGACGAAATTCTCTGTCAGGACGCTGATGTGCTCGCGCCATGCGCGCTCGGTGCCGTTCTGGATGAGACATCGATTCCGAAACTCAAGGTCAGCATTGTCGCCGGTGGTGCCAACAACCAGTTGGAAACACTAGCTGATGGTCAACGGTTGGCCGATGGCGGTATTCTATATGCGCCAGACTACGTCATTAATGGCGGTGGCATCATCAATATCGCGTGTGAGTATGCCGATGATGTCGACGATCCCGAAGTCTACGATCTCGTCGCGAAAATCGGCCCCCGCCTGATAAAAATATTTGAAGAAGCATCCGCTTCCGGTGAGCCGACCAACGTCATCGCGGATGCACACGCTCGAGAGATTATTGCTGCCGCTGGTTGAGCCGGAATTGCTTCGGTCACATTAATCGGGAATGTACCTTACTTTTTTGTCTCCCCAAAAAATAAGGTACATTCCCGATTAATGTGACCGTCATTGCAGTTTTCTCAATTCATCCAGCAGCAATTTCGGATCCGGGCGGTCGACGACAGTGCGTGACACATCGGAGAACCGTATGATGCCTGCCGCATCGATAACCAGTGCCGTTGGCCAGACCGTATCTTCACCGTATTCCTTGCGGTGATCGCTGGGCACGGCGGCCGGCATGACCAGGCCCAATTGCTTTATTGCGTTGAGCTGATCGTCCAGCCAGAAGTCAAATTCGACTTCAAAAAACTCCGCAACGCGGCGAGTCGTCTCGAGGGGTTTTGGCGAGACGAATATGAGCTTGGCGCCAAGATCTACGATGTCTTTGTAGTGCCTGGTCAGGTCTGCGACCTGACTGGTGCAAAACGGACACCAGTTGCCCCGAACGAAAAGCATTACAGTCGGAGACCCAATCAATTGTGTGGACCCGACCGGGTTGCCTTGCTCGTCGGCTGCCACGAAGTCCGGCAATGACTGGCCCGGCCGAAGAGCGGCCGGAACGCTCGGCCCACGCTTCATTTTGAGGAACATCCAGGCGACGGCGATAAGCAGAATGACCGCTGCGCCTATCATCCATTCGAGATTGTCCGGCATGTCGATCTCCCGAGAGCAGGTGCCCGTATCTGCGACGCTTTTCGCTGATGTACGGACATTTTGCCGAGTATGCCGCGAGCGTGACCGCAGACACAAGCGCTGGGTGTGGACTCGCTGCGATATGTTGAGATAATTGCTTTTTTTAATTCGCGGGAGTCCCGATTGACCGAGAACCCGATCATCTGGCGGCCGGGCACGGATCGCCTGAAAAAAACGGCGATGTATCGCTTTATGAAAAAGCGGTCATTCGATGCATACGATGATCTGTATCAGTGGTCGATCGATCAATCAGCGGAATTCTGGCAGGCGCTATGTGTCTTTTGCGACGTACGCTTCAGCAGACCTGCCGACGAGGTGCTCATACAGCCCGGGGATATGACCACAGCCAAATGGTTCCAGGGCAGCGAACTCAATTTTGCCGAACATCTCCTGCGTCACAGCGGTGACCGGGCGGCGATTGTTTTTCGCGGAGAAAATGGTGCGAGGAGCGAGCTGAGCTTCGAGGAGCTGCGGCAGGCCGTCGCGGGTATCGCTCAGGCGTTGCGGTCAGCCAGAGTTGTGAAAGGCGACCGTGTTGCCGGTTTTTTGCCGAACTGTCCGGAGGCGATTATCGCGATGCTGGCGACTACCAGCATCGGCGCTATCTGGTCCTCATGTTCTCCCGACTTCGGCATTAATGGAATTGTAGATCGCTTCGGACAGATCAAGCCGAAAGTATTGTTTTGCGCAGACGGATATTTTTACAACGGCAAGCGGCATGGTTGCCTTGAATCAGTCAAAGGCGTTCTCGACGTCATCGACAGCATTGAATGTACCGTTATTGCGGCTTTTTCGAGCCAGGATTTCCGGATTGACGACATCCGTGCTGGAGTACGCTGGCAGGATTTCGCCAGAAAAGACGCGACGCTCGAGTTTACCCAGGTCGAGTTCGATCACCCGCTTTACATCATGTACTCGTCCGGTACCACAGGTATCCCCAAATGCATCGTCCACGGTGTTGGTGGCACGCTGTTGCAACACCTGAAAGAGCACGTGCTTCATCTGGATCTTGGGAGCGGTGATCGGCTGTTCTATTTCACGACCTGTGGCTGGATGATGTGGAACTGGCTCGTCAGCGGCCTCGCTTCGGGTGCGACGATCATTCTTTACGATGGATCACCGTTTTTCGATGACGGCCGGGTTCTTTGGAAGATTGCCGAGGATGAAAAACTGACTGTCTTCGGCACCAGCGCAAAATACATATCGGCACTGGAAAAAGCAGGTGTGCGGCCGAAGGACGAATTCAAACTACCGGATTTACGAGCCATTCTCTCGACCGGTTCGCCGCTGGCGCCCGAGAGTTTCGACTATGTCTATGATGCGATCTGCGCAGACGTCCAGCTTGCATCGATCTCCGGCGGCACCGACATTATCAGCTGTTTTGCCACCGGCAATCCGATATTGCCGGTCCGGCGCGGTGAGTTGCAGTGCATCGCGCTCGCTATGGCGGTTGAAATTTTCGACGAACGTGGTAAATCGATCACGAATGAAAACGGTGAACTGGTCTGCACCAGGGCGTTTCCCTCGATGCCGGTCGGGTTCTGGAACGATCCCGACAACGCGAAATATCACGCCGCCTACTTCGAGCGATTCCCCGGCGTTTGGGCGCATGGGGACTATGCGGAAATCACGAACAGGGGTGGCATGCTCATACACGGCCGCTCGGATGCCGTCCTGAACCCGGGTGGCGTTCGTATCGGGACGTCGGAAATTTACCGGCAGGTAGAGAAGCTCGACGAAATTCTGGAGAGCATAGCCATCGGTCAGAACTGGGACGATGATGTACGAGTCATCCTTTTTGTGCTTATCCGGGACGGCATTGAACTCGATGATGATTTAAAGCAAAAAATTCGCAAGGTCATTCGGGACAATACGACGGCGCGTCACGTTCCAGCCAAGATCATTGCGGTGCCGGAGATTCCGAGGACAATCAGCGGTAAGATTGTGGAGCTTGCGGTTCGATCGGCCGTACACGGAGAGGAAGTGAAGAATACGGATGCGCTGGCGAACCCCGGAGCGCTGGAATATTTCCGCGACCTGGCCGAACTGGCAGTGGAATGATGACCTCGGACCAGACAACCTACAAAGAGACCGCGGGTGTCTCGGTCGCAAGTGGAAAAGTCCTGCCCGAGTGGATCGACGTTAACGGCCATATGAATGTTGCTTACTATGTGCTCGGGTTTGATCTTGGGTTAGACCCGCTCTGGGACGAGCTGGGCATCACATCTGAATACATCGAGTCCAGCGATTGTTCGACGTTCGCGGTCGAATGCCACATCACCTATCAAATGGAGCTCAGGGCAGACGCGCCGTTGCTCGTCACGACACAGATCCTGGCTTACGATGACATGCGCATCCACCATTTTCAGCGCATGTATCATGCGGACAAACACTACCTGGCTGCAACGGCCGAGTGGTTGGCTCTGCACGTTGATCTGAGCAGCCGGCGAGTAACGCCATGGCCTCAATCCATAATGTCGGCGCTGCAGAAATTTACAGAGCGTCAGGGCGTTTTGCCCGAGCCGCCCGAGGTCGGCCAAAAAATCAAACTGAATAATCCAGTGTTCGTAGGCGTAGACCGGTAATGAAGTATCTGTTGGCAATTGACCAGGGCACGAGTAGCAGTCGCGCAGTGATCTTCGACAGCAAGGCTGCCGTCGTCGCCAGTACCCAACAGGAATTTCCCCAGGAATATCCACAGCCGGGCTGGGTGGAGCACGACCCCGAAGAAATATGGGGCTCGGTCCTCAGTGTCACCAAGAAGTCCCTGCAGGAGAGCGGCGCAAGCCTGGATCAGATCGCCGCCATCGGCATCACCAACCAGCGTGAGACAACGCTGGTCTGGCATCGCGATACTGGCGAGTGTGTGCACAGGGCCATTGTCTGGCAGGATCGGCGAACCGCCGACTATTGCCGGAAACTCAAAGACAAGGGTGCGGAAGAAACCGTTATCGCCAAGACGGGATTGCGCCTCGATCCGTATTTCTCGGCGACCAAGCTCGCCTGGATTCTGGATAAGGTACCGAATGCGCGCCAGATGGCAAAAGACGGAAAGCTTGCGTTCGGCACTGTCGATTCTTTTATTCTCTGGCGCCTGACCGGCGGCCTTGTGCATGCGACTGATGCGACCAACGCGTCGCGCACGATGCTATTCAATATTCACACGCAGGATTGGGACGATGAGTTGCTTGGACTCTTTGACATTCCTGACTCGATGCTGCCACAAGTCCAGGACAGCGCAGCGGAATACGGCGTGACAGATGCGTCCGTACTCGGCGCTGCGATCCCGGTGTGCGGAATTGCCGGTGATCAACAAGCAGCGTTAATAGGGCAGGCCGGTTTTGAGACTGGTATGACCAAGAGCACATACGGTACCGGTTGCTTTGTCATCGCGAACACCGGTGCGACAGCGCTTCAGTCGAGGAACAAATTGTTGACGACGGTCGCATACCGGCTGAATGGCAAAGTCACATACGGCATAGAGGGCAGCATTTTCGTTGCCGGATCGGCGCTTCAGTGGTTGCGGGACCAGATCAAGATCATCGACTCGGCGGGGGTTTCGGCTGCTATCGCCGAAGAGACCGGAATCGTGGAGAACGTGCACGTCGTGCCGGCGTTTGCCGGTCTCGGGGCACCGTACTGGGACCCGGATGCGCGCGGCGCAATTCTCGGCCTGTCCCGGGACAGCGGTATCAGCGAAATCGTGACGGCTACGCTGCAGGCTGTGGCCTATCAAACGAAGGACCTGATCAACGCGATGGCGGACGACGGCATTCAACCAAACATCATAAGAGTCGACGGCGGCATGGTTGCCAACGACTGGTTCCTGCAATTCCTGGCGGACATTCTGAATCTGACCGTCGAGCGCCCGAATAATGTCGAGTCAACTGTGCTTGGCGCAGCTTATCTGGCGGGACTGACGAGTGGCATCTTTGCATCGACCGAGGCCCTGCAAAATCTCTGGCGGCGGGAGGCGTTATTCGAGCCTGATATGAAGGACACGCAACGGGATCGCCTGTACAAAGGCTGGCTTGACGCCGTAGCGCGTGTCAAGACGTAAGCCGAAAAAAAGGACGGATTCAGCGTTGTTTCATAAAGCTGGTACCAATGTCAGCAGAATAAGTCAGTGCCCGGCACCATTTCCCTTTAAAGCCGGTACACTTCGAATCAAAGGAGATAAGAACAATGCCGACTGTGCCGATAGAAGAACTGAGCCAGTACATCGACAAGCCGACTGATCCATCTGACTGGGTATTGATCGACCAGGACAGGATCAACCGTTTTGCCGATGCGACGCTCGACCACCAATTGATCCACATCGACGAGGAAAAAGCGGCACAAACGCCGTTCGGCGCGACCATTGCGCACGGCTATCTGAGCATGTCGTTGATTTCGCACTTCCTGTCAGAGTGCTCCGTGGTACCCGACAATGCGGTGATGGTTCTTAATTACGGCTCGGACAAGGTGCGCTTTCTGCAGCCCGTATTGGTTAACAACGAAGTCCGTGGCAGGGTCACCTTCAAGGAAGTGCATGAAAAAGCTCCGGGGCGGCTACTGGCAAAAAACGAGATCGTGGTTGAAATCAAGGGTGAAGAAAAACCGGCGCTTGTCGCAGAAATTCTTAGCATGTTCATCGTTCAGTAAGCCGAATCACTTCTTGAGGAACTAATGAAATGACTATTCGATTCGACGATCAGGTCGTGATCGTTACGGGTTCGGGCAATGGCCTGGGAAAATCTCATGTACTGGAATTTGCGCGGCGGGGCGCGCGTGTTGTCGTTAATGATCTGGGTGGCGCCCGTGACGGCTCTGGTGGCTCGAGCGAAGCGGCACAGGCCGTGGTCGAAGAAATCGTCGGCAGCGGGGGTGAGGCGATCGCGAACGGCGCGAATGTCGCCGAGTATGATCAGGTCGAAGCGATGGTGGCGGAGGCAATCGACAAGTGGGGCAGGGTGGATGTACTGGTCAACAATGCCGGCATCCTGAGAGACAAGACCTTTGCCAAAATGGACCTTGCGGATTTTCAGATGGTCATGGACGTTCATCTGAAAGGCTCGGTCAATTGCACGAAGGCCGTATGGGAGCACATGCGGGGGCGGCAATATGGCCGCATCCTTATGACGACCTCGTCCACCGGCCTTTACGGTAACTTCGGCCAGTCCAACTACGGATCGGCCAAGATGGCGCTGGTTGGCCTGATGAATACGCTGGGCCTGGAGGGTCACAAATACGGCATCAAGGTCAATGCGTTGTCGCCGATTGCAGCGACGAGAATGACGGAGGACGTGATACCAGAGAAATTACTGGGATTACTGCACCCTGAGGCGGTGACGCCGGCCGTGATTTTCATGTGTAGCGAAGACGCGCCATCCCGGCAAATTATCGCCGCGGGTGCCGGCGGCTTCGCAAAGGTAACGATTCAGGAGACGCCCGGCGTATTTCTGAAACCCGACAGCCTGGATGCCGAAAACGTCGCTGCGGGCTGGGACAAGATTGCAGAGACGGAAGGCATGCGGGAGTTGCAGTATGGCGGCGAGCAGACCGAGAAATTTCTCACCGCGGCGGCAAAAGCGCTCGGCATAAAACTTTGATAAGCGCGCAAGGCGCAACACAGGAGTAAATCGTGAAGGAAGCGGTCATTGTATCTACGGCACGCACAGCGATCGGAAAAGCGTACAGGGGAGCCTTCAACAACACTGAAGCGCCGACACTGGGCGCGCACGCCATTCGCGAGGCCGTCAGGCGCGCTGGTGTCGAAGCTGATGAGATCGATGACGTCATTATGGGCTGCGCAATGCAACAGGGATCGAGCGGGCAGAACGTTGCACGTCAATCACTGCTTGCGGCCGGTCTGCCCGTAACCGTCGCCGGCATGTCTGTCGACCGGCAGTGTTCGTCGGGTATGATGGCAATCGCCATCGCCGCAAAACAGGTCCTCGAAGACAACATGCCGATCGTTGTCGGCGGTGGCCTCGAATCGATCAGCCTCGTACAAAACGAACACTACAACCGGCACCGGGCGACGGATCCCAAAGCACTTGAAGCGGCACCCGACATTTATATGACGATGCTGGAGACGGCCGAAGTCGTCACAAAACGTTACGGCATCAGCCGTGAGCAACAGGACGAGTTTGCACTGCAAAGTCAGCAACGGACGGCAGCGGCGCAGGAAGCGGGCGCATTCGATGACGAGATTGTGCCGATTACAGTAAGCATGGGCGTCATGGACAAGGAGACGAAAGAAATCAGTTTTCACGAAGTAACGCTCGATAAAGACGAAGGCAACCGGCCCGATACGACGCTCGAAGGATTGAGTGGCCTCAAAACCGTGTTCGAGAACGGTCATATTACAGCCGGGAATGCGAGCCAGCTCTCGGATGGCGCCTCGGCTGCAGTCGTGATGGACAGCAAGCTCGCCGAGAAGAGGGGGCTTGAGCCACTCGGAATCTATCGCGGCATCGCCGTGGCCGGCACGGAACCGGACGAGATGGGCATCGGACCCATCTATGCCGTTCCGAAGTTACTGGAGAGAAGCGGCCTTGCAATGGACGACATTGGCCTGTGGGAACTCAATGAAGCATTTGCCGTGCAGGTTATTTACTGTCGCGACACGCTCGGCATACCAAACGAGTTGCTCAATGTAAACGGCGGTGCGATTTCTATCGGGCATCCTTATGGCATGTCGGGCGCGCGGCTGGTTGGTCACGCCCTGATGGAAGGAAAACGGCGCGATGCCAAGTTTGTCGTGTGTACAATGTGCATTGGCGGCGGCATGGGTGCGGCCGGACTGTTTGAAATTGTCTGAGGTTGATTAACGCGCAATGCTACGCGCCCGGCAAAAGCTCGGTAAGTATCGAATAATCAGCCGCATCGCGTCCGGCCCTCTGGCCGACGTCTACAGGGCGTTTGACACGATTCACAGAACGAGAGTCGCGCTCAAGATTCCGAAATTGAGCGGCGGTCTCACCGAAGAACAGTTGCTGCACGAAGTCAAGGTCGCCGTCAAACTCCAGCACCCGAATATATTGTCGGTGCAAAACGCGAGTTACATCGACGACCGGCTTGTCATCGCCATGGAACTCGGCGATGAGTCGCTCGCCGATCGCATCGTAAGACGCATATCCACCGCGAGCGCACTTGATATTGCTGCGCAGGCGCTGTCCTCGCTCGCGTTCGCGCATGAGCACAAGATAATTCACTGCGACATCAAGCCCGAGAACTTTATTCTGTTTCCGGGAAATGTACTGAAACTCGCGGATTTCGGCTTTGCCAAGCTCAGTCTGCGGACACTCAAAGCCTCCGGCTCCGGGACGATCGATTACATCGCGCCGGAGCAGGCCATGGGCCGCCCGAAATTTCAGTCGGACGTTTTCTCGCTCGGCCTCGTGCTGTACCGCCTGTTTTCGGGCAAGCTGCCGGAGTGGCCGTTTGCCTGGCCGATGGTCGGCAACGAGCAACTCAGAAACCGGGTCAGGCCGGAATTTGCCGAGATGTTGCGCCGGGCGATTCAACTCGACCCGGCAGACAGGTACCGGAACGCGATTCAGATGCAGGCTGCGTTTGTGCGGTTGCAGAGCCGATCGCGCAAGCAACGGCGTTCGCGCTCGAAACGGCTCAGCAAACAAGGCGGATCCTGGCGCCAGTTGCAGTGGCGTGAATTCCAACGGCAATTCAGAAGCGTGCTGGAGACGCGGCATCAGTGCCGCCGTTGTGAGGGCCCGGTCGCAGAAAACATGCAGGCCTGCCCCTGGTGCGGCTTCGATAATCCGGCGCGCGGTGCCACCAGCCGCATGCCGTCGCACTGCCCCCGTTGTGAACGCGGCGTGAAGAATGACTGGGACTATTGCCCATGGTGTTACGGTCCCGGTTTCGAAGCAGAAACCAACCGCTTTTACCCGGATAAGCGCTACGTCAGCCGCTGCGCAAACAAGCGGTGCCGGGAACCGTTGATGCCGTTCATGCGCTATTGCCCCTGGTGTCGCATGAAAGTCAGGCGGCCGTGGAAGATTGAGGGGAGCAAACACCGGTGCCGCGCCTGCAAATGGGGCATCGTAAAAGAATACTGGAACTACTGTGCCTGGTGCAGAGAGCCGACAAGGCGGGAATAATGCACAGAAGCCGGAAATCACAAGGATGACCGTGTCGGGCGATGATATCGCTATGCTGGATGGTGCGACCGAGCCTGACAGCATCGACGCACAACTGGGCGGTGGCTCTATCGTTGCCTATACCGCTCGCTCGCCGGATAAAGAAACAGAGAACGAAGATACCGTCGCCGCAATTCCCTACGGTCATGATGCCGTCGTGCTGGCAGTCGCCGATGGAGTCGGCGCGCTGCCGGCAGGAAGGCGCGCGTCCCAGACTGCAGTCACCAAGCTTGCTGAGACGCTGCGTGCGGCACTGACGGAAACGATGCTACTTCGCACGGCCATACTGGATGGCATCGAAGCAGCGAATCAGGCCGTGCTCGACATCGGCAACGGCGCTGCGACGACGATGACCGTGGTCACGATTGAGGGTTTGATTGCGCGTACATACCAGGTCGGCGACTCTGAGGCCGTCATCGTCGGGCAACGGGGCCGCATCAAATCGCAGACGATGGTCCACTCGCCAACCGGCTTTGCCGTCGAAGCCGGATTTCTTGGTAAGCGCGAGGCGCTGCACCACGAGGAGAGACACCTCGTGTCCAACTTTATCGGTACCAACGACATGCGCATCGACATCGGACCCGCGGTCAAATTGCGGCCGAGGGATACTGTTCTTCTGGCAAGCGACGGACTAACCGACAACATTCATATCAATGAAGTCATCAACATCATGCGCAAAGGACCGCTCGACAAGGCAATCGAATCAATGACCAGACTCGCGCATCATCGAATGACCAACGAGTCAAAACTGCAGCCGAGCAAACCGGACGATCTGTCGGTTATCCTGTTCCGAAAACCGCACCGGCGCTAAATGAAGTTAATTGGGGACGTATTCCACTTTTTTTGTCTCCCAAAAAAATGGAATACGTCCCCAATTAACTCCACTGAAAAATGAGGTGGGTCTCCGATAAACTGAATTGCAAGTGAGTTAAAGGTGTATCTATTTTATTTTTTGGGAAGACAAAAAATAAAATAGATACACCTTTAACTCACAGGTAACTTGATCAAGACACGCAGACCGCCTTTGTCGCTATTTTCTGCGGTCACCTCGCCGCCGTTCAATCGAATTGCGCGTTCGGCGATAGCCAATCCGAGCCCGGTGCCGGTATCCGGCGCTTCCTTTGTTCTATAGAAGGGCTCGAATAGTCGCGGCAAATCAGAATCGTCAACGCCCTCGCCCTGGTCCAGGATCTCGATTTTCGCAGTCGCGTCTTCCTGGCTGAGTCGAATGTTTACCGCGCCATTGGGTGGGCTGTGGCGCACGGCATTGCGGAGTATGTTCTCGACCGCGCTGATGAGCGCGTCGGCGTAGCCATGCATTGTTGGCGACGCATCGAAACTGGCCTCAACGCTGACACCATCGATGCCGTCCGATTTGCATTCGTAATTGACGTTGCCGACGACTTCCCTGATCAAATCGCCGACGTTGATTTGGACTGGCTCTTTCTGCGGGTTCGAGTCAAGGCGAGTGTAATGCAGAATCTGCCCAATCAACTTGTCCAGGCGCTCCGCCTCGGCGTCGATACGGTCAAATTCGGACAAATCGCCAGCTTTCCGCTTGGCCAACTCCAGGGCCACGCGCATGCGAGCGAGCGGCGATCTAAGTTCGTGTGAAATGTTTCGTGATAATTCGGTCTGTTGCGCCGCCGCCCGCGCCAGTTTGTCGGCCATCGAGTCAAAATCTCTGGCCAGCATGCCCAGTTCATCGCGCCGCTTGCCTACGGATGCCCCAACTCTCATGTCCAGGTTCCCGTCGGCCAGCGATACGGTTGCCTCGCGCAGCTTTCTGATCGGGTTTGCAATTGCCCGGGCCAGCAAATAGGAAACAATTCCGCTCACAATCAGTGCTACGACGAAGAGGAGAGACGGGACGGGTATGCGACCCCAATACGGCGGAGGCCGTGTCGGTGAAACGATGAGCGTATAGACCTGGCCATCGGCCGATACGAGCTGCGAGAGAGGTCGCGCCCGGCGAAGGTTACGGGGGTCATGTCGGCCCATGCCGGGCGGCGGCAAGTGACGTCTGTGCCGGCTCACCATACGGGCAATGTGGGGGGGGATCCGACGGCCCAGGATGTCCTGGCGTTTTTCATCCAGGATATAGATCGTAATACTCCGACCGCCCGGGAAATTTTTTAGCCAGTGTACAAGGCCTTCGCGGCCGTTCTTGTCAAGTGCTACGCTGGCCTCCAGTATTGTGTCGCCGTGTTCGAAGTTCTCGAACGCCACTCGCGATCTCTCCGAGTAATAGAAGCCCGTCACCGCGGCGATGCCGATTGTGATGGCGATAATCAACCAGAAGGAGAGAAATATTCGAATCAGAAGGCTTCGCACGGGCAGGTCCTTATTCGCCCGGAAGCAGCAGGTAACCCACGCCACGCTGATTCTGTATGGATTCTTTATGGTTACCTGCCCGCTCGAGTTTGCCCCGCAGATTACTGATATGGGTGTCAATGCTACGATCATAGGGCAGCAGCCGGCGGCCCAATGCGCGTTCGCTGAGTTGCTCCTTGCTCACGACTTCTCCCGGTGTTTCCAGGAGGCATCTGAGAATTTCGAATTCAGTGCCGGTCAGGCGCAAGGCATCACCGCCTACAGAGGCACGGCGGGTGCGCGGTTGCAACTCGATCTCGCCGAGCTTTAGCTGATTCGATTCCGGCGCTTCCCGGTGCGATCGTCTCAGAATTGCTTTTATTCTCGCGACGAGTTCGCGTGGATTAAAGGGCTTTGCGAGATAATCATCGGCGCCGAACTCGAGCCCGATAATTCGATCCACATCGTCGCCGCGTGCCGTGAGCATGATGACCGGGACGTCGCTCGTGCGCCTGATCTGCTTGAGTGCATCCAGGCCGCTGATTCCTGGCAGCATGATGTCGAGAATGACAAGATCGAAATTCCCGGAGGCCAGACATTCAAGACCGTCTTCGCCGCTTCCACAGACGGTCAGTTCGAGCCTGTCCGGTCTCAAAAAGTCTGTCAGCATGACGCCGAGTTCCCGATCATCATCGATCAGAATCACGTTGGTTGAATGGCGATCTATGTTCACTTCAGGTCAGCGAGCTCACTTTGCGCGAGGAATACATCGTGTGCCAAAGCAGACGACGGCGCAACGGCGACTTGACAATTCTTTGCAAAGCTCGTGCTAATGCTGACGCTTGCGCACGGTCATACCGTTATCCTGATTACTCTGCAATGTTGCCAAACGAATTCGGAGGAAAGACGATGAAGGAGCGACTACTACAGTTCGTATCGATTGGTCTTATGGTTTTTCTCGTGAGTGCTGTCTGGGCAGGGCCGGAGAATGACGACTATGAGCATCGCGGGATGCATCGCGGCCACGCCGGCATGATGCACGGGGGCCCCGACTTTGATCGCATGGTCGAGCATATGAGCCGGCTGCTCGAGCTGGACGATGCGCAGGAACAGGCAATTCGCAATATCGTCGAAGACGCCAGGCCGAAAGCGAAGGCTCTTCGTGAGCGGGCGAAGGCGAATCGCGAGGCCATGCATGCCCTGAATGTTTCCGATACAGACTACGATGCGAAATTACAGAAGCTGGCCGCCGAGAACGGTGAGGTGGCCACGCAACTGACCTTGTTACACGGTCGCGTAATGGCGCAGGTCAATGGCGAACTCACGCCTGAACAACAGGCCGAACTGTCGGAACGCAGAGCAAAGATGCGGGACGGATTCCGGCACCGGCGGCATCACGGCGAGCCGACGGACGATTCGACGACCTGATTGCGCCGGCTTCGCATTCGATTGGAAAGGCTGCGCCCAGGGAGGCGCCAGGAACAAGCTGTTTTCCGCGATTGCTGCGTCAGCGCCGTCCTTCCCTGCACTCACCGAAAATAAGCGGTTTTTTGAGCTGCCCCCGTAAACAGCGGGGGCGTCTCTTTTATCTGCCTGTCTGTCAACGCCCGACCCGCGTCAGCCGTTAAACATCAGGGGCGAGTAGTTTTCGCGGACCCGGGGCAATGAGCAAAACTGAAAACGACTGAGAAACAGTGCCTTGGGGTAGGGTGCTGCGCCGGTGATGAGCCAGGTCAGCGACAGGATTTACGCTTGCGGGACCCATCACAGCGTATTAATGTCATCCGCGTCATGCATAAGCTTGAGACGGTCAGGCATAATATGGAGACAGATGGAACTCAGGCCCTGTAATGCCTATCTAAGCAATGACAAAGCTGTGGCTGTGACCGGTCGGCAGCAGTTTCTCATTGGCCGTTTGACTATTACAAAGAGGCGCTAAGTCAATGAACATAATCAGCAATTCTGGCTCGTTTTGTCGTCGGTTCAAGCTGCTTGCCGCGGCCCTGATCGTCGTGGTGCTCGCCAGTGGCTGTGCATCGATGGACTTGTCGGGTGGCTC
>JAZFPY010000004.1:0-14367 GCA_036444875.1 Woeseiaceae bacterium
GTTCCGAAGGTTTCTGACGCGGACATACGTTGGTAATGGCAGCGCTTTGTGTGCTGCAGTCATCGCGTACATGTCATACCGCTCATGACTCGACGTCTGGCGTCCATGGAATTTATTACCGTACCAGGAAGCGACACCACGCTCCTGATAACCATAACTGGAGTCCATCACTTCATAGCGTTTTCCAAGCGCTTCATAGTAGGGTCCATTGCCATAACGGCTCTTCGGCTCCTTGCGCGGCACCGGATCGTCGGGCAGGTCGCGTGGCATTACTGAGCCGCTGCGAGGAGGACCATCCTTTGGGGACTTGCCGGCACAACCAGCCAATAGCAAAACCAGAGCAAGCGACCAAATGAGCAGATATCGCTCAGGTCTCACGGCGGCCGACCTCGATCGCGATTTCCTGGCCGAGCTGATGTACGGCCAGGGCGTACATGATGCTGCGGTTATATCGTGTAATAACGAAGAAGTTATGAAAGCCGACCCAATGCTCGTCACCGTCGGCTCCCTCAAGCGTCAATAACTGGCTTTTATGATCGTTCGGCAGGTCGGTCGCGAACATGACACCCTGACGGCTCAGCGAGCTGACGGTCTCGGCGGGTTTCAAAGAATTTTCCGGTAGT
This sequence comes from Woeseiaceae bacterium, assembly GCA_036444875.1. Classification (GTDB taxonomy): domain Bacteria; phylum Pseudomonadota; class Gammaproteobacteria; order Steroidobacterales; family Woeseiaceae; genus JACZWL01. Next base: position 624 of record JAZFPY010000004.1, read on the forward strand.
TTGCCCTGCCAGCCAGTGCTCAGAGTGGCCCGGGTCACCACTTCGCCGCTCTGTTGCCAGCCGTGCGCAACAAAATAATTCGCAACACTGCCGATGGCGTCCGACCAGTCGGTCCAGATATTCCTTTTTCCGTCGGCGCTGCTATCGACGGCATAGGCACGGAAGCTGCTTGGCATGAACTGGGGCGCGCCCATCGCGCCGGCATACGATCCCGTTGCCTCGGACGCTTCAATATTCTCCTCGCGCACGAGCAGGAGAAACTCCTCGAGTTCCCGTCGGAAGAAAGTGGCCCTGGGCGGGTAATCGAACGCCAGTGTCGTCAGTGCATCGAGCACACGATAATTGCCGGTAATACGGCCGAAATAGGTTTCGACGCCGATGATGGCGACCAGAATTGCGCAGGGAACACCAGTTGCCTCGCTGATTCTCTTGAGTTCCAACTCGTGCTCGCGCCAGAAGTCCGCGCCTGCCCCGATGCGCTTTTCCGTCAGAAATATGGCGCGATACTCTCGCCAGGACTTGGTCTTCTCGGCGGGTTTGCTTATCGCTTCGAGAATCGATTCCTGCGTCCTGGCTTGCCGCAATACTCTGTTCAGAGTCGTACGATCGTATTCGTGCTTTGACACCATCGAATCGATGAACTGCTGAACATCCGATCTTTCGATATCGATGGCGAGGGCGGTCTGTCCGCTGCAAATAAGCAGAATCAGAAGTCCAGTGTGCCGAATGCCCTTGGCGAATTTCATCAGTGTGGCAGCAACTTCCGGTGAGTGTGGATCGACATCAGAATACCGAATCCAACCATAAGGGTCACCATCGAAGTGCCTCCAAAGCTAACCAGCGGTAAGGGTATGCCGACTACCGGAACAATTCCTGTGACCATAGCCGTATTTACAAGAACATAGACAAGAAAAGTCAGACTTATGCTGCCGGCGAGCAGCCGCGCATAGGTATCCGGGGCCTGAATGGCGATATATAGCCCTCTGCCGACAACGAAAAGATAAAGGCCCAGGAGACTCAAGACACCCAGCAGGCCCAGTTCCTCGCCCATGACTGCAAATATGAAGTCCGTCTGACGTTCCGGAAGAAACTCGAGCTGTGCCTGGCTGCCGTTCGTCCAGCCCTTGCCGAACAAGCCGCCGGAGCCGATGGCTATTTTTGACTGGATGATGTTGTAACCGGCGCCCAGCGGATCGCTGTCGGGATTCAGGAGAGTCAATACGCGCTGCTTCTGGTAGTCCTGCATGAAGTAATTCCACAGGACCATCGCGCCCGGCACCGACATCAGGCCAAGGAAGGCCATCAGCCAAAGTGACATGCCCGCGAGCACCAGCACGAGAAATCCAGCGGTCGCGATCAGCAACGCTGTTCCAAGGTCTGGTTGCATGGCGATCAGCGCGGTCGGCGCGATCACCAGCACCGCGATGATCAGCATGTGGCCAATCCTGGGCGGAAGCTGCCTGTCGTGCAGGTACCAGGCAGCCATCATCGGCACGGCCAGCTTCATGATTTCCGAGGGCTGGAATCGAATGCCCAGATCGAGCCAGCGTTGTGCCCCCTGGCCAACTTCGCCAAACGTGAGCACGAGAATCAGCAGGACGAGCCCGGCACCATAACCCCACGGCGTCCAGCGCCGCAGTACGTCGGGAGGCACCTGGGCGACAACGAACATACCAGCGATTGCGACACTTAGCCTGACGCACTGCTGCAACAACAGATCCATGTCTTCGCCGACGGCGCTATAGAGAACCACCAGCCCCAAACCGCATATGAGCAGCAGGCCGCCGAGCAACTTCCCGTCGACGTTCAAACGCCGCATGATCCTCGCCGCGTTGCCCAGCGGCGCCGCTTTGCGTTCGAGCAGCTGCTCCGTGTCACTAAAGCGCATTGGGATTCACCCCGAGGTAACGATCCATGATTGCGCGTGCTATCGGCGCAGCCACGCCGCTGCCGCTACCGCCGTTCTCGACAACCACCGCGACCGCAATCTTCGGATTTCCAAGTGGTGCAAATGCAATAAACAGGGCGTGATCTTTGAGGTGCTCTTCGAGTTCTTCCGCTTCGTAGCTTTCCTCCTGCCCCACCGAGAACACTTGCGCCGTCCCGCTCTTTCCGGCCATCTCGTACGCCGCGTTACGGCCGGCGGCCCGGGCTGTGCCCTTGTCGCTTTGCATGACATCGTGCATCGCGGCAATCACGCTTTCCCAATAAATTTCGTTCTCGATTTCGACTTTCGGTATCTGTTTGGGTGCAATGATTTCTCTCGTGCCGGTAAGCGGGTCTTCTATTGCAGCAACAATGCGTGGCTCGAAGCGCTTTCCCCTGCTTGCCAATGTCGCCGCCGCGTTCGCCAGCTGCAAAGGCGTCGCGAGCATGTAACCCTGACCGATCGAAGCGATGACCGTTTCCCCTGGGAACCAGATCTGGTCTGCCCGTTCGCTGAAAGCATGCCGTTTCCACTCACGTGATGGCACCAGCCCCTGGTGCTCGCCCAGCATATCGATGCCCGTGTAATCCCCGAGCCCGAATTGATCCAGATAGTAATGCATCCGATCAATTCCGATGGCGGTGCTGATCGAGTAAAAATAGACGTCGCAGGACTGCGTGATCGCATCATGCAGGTCCATATCGCCATGACCTTCGGGTTTCCAGTCCCGGTAACGGTGCGTGCTTCGGGGCAGCGTATAAAACCCCCTGCAGAAATTTCGGTGGGTCAGATCGGTGGCGCCTGTCTCAAGCGCCGCGAGCGACAGCATCGGTTTGATCGTTGAACCGGGCGGATAAGTTCCCTGAACAGCCCGGTTGAACAACGGTTGCCCGGGGTCGGCTTGCAACGCACTGAATTCGTCCGTGCTCATGCCCGTTGCGAAAATATTCGGATCGAATGCCGGCGCACTGACAAGAGCGAGTATCTCGCCGTTCTCCGGGTTAATCGCGACGATGGCTCCACGACGGCCGCGCAAAAGTTCTGTTGCGAGAATCTGGAGATCGAGGTCCAGGCTCAGATAGAGATTTGCGCCTGGCAGGGGAGACTCTCTTTCCGGCAGCGAAACAGAAAGTTCCCGGAAGTCCGGCGGAACCTGCCTGCCGCGCGCGTTGGTCACGATCTGGCGGTAGCCGGGATTGCCGTGCAGGTCCGACTCAAAGCTGATTTCTATGCCTGTCTTGCCGGTGTGAGCGGTGCCGACGTAAGCGCCCGGATCAAGTCTTGCCAGGTCTGTCGTGTCTACGGCGCCGACATAGCCAAGGGCATGCGCCACGCTTTCCCCATACGGGTAGTGGCGCACCAGCCTGGGCTGAAAATCTACGCCTGGAAACCGTGGGCGCTGGATGGCGAAGTTTGAGATCTCGGCCTCGGAAAGCCGGAATCGCAACGTGACCGGCTTAAAGCGCGGCCCACTCAGACTGAGCGACCGGATTCGTGGAATTTCTTCCTTGTCGATTAGCTTGATTGCCGCAAGACGGTTCAGCGTGTCGTCGAGATCCGGCACTTGTTCCGGAATCAACTCGAGCTGATAGGCCGGCAGGTTTTCGGCGAGAACCCGCCCCTTGCGATCGAAAATCAGGCCGCGCGTCGGTGGCATGGCTTCGATGCGGATGCGGTTACCCTGCGCTTTCTCGGCGAAGAGTTCGTGATCGAAAATCTGCAATTGGACGAGGCGCGCAACGACACTGCCGCACAGCAGGAAGCCGATGATCGTGGAAAGTATGACGCGCCCGACAAACAAGCGTCTTTCGGAGTGATGGTCCTTGATTGGTGGGAGCAGCCTCATGACCTCACCCGGTAACGCACACCGCCGAAAACCAGTGCCAGCAGCGGCCAGATCAATGCGCCCGTGATAACAGGTCCCCAGTACGTCACAGCAGGGGCATTCACTCCGGCGACACCGTTGACCCAGAAAAGAATGAACTGGTAAAACGCGAGAATCGCGAACACGGTCGCTGACATCTGCGAAGTAGGGAACACCCGAAACTGCAAATGAAATTTGACCGCAATGTAGGCCACGAAACAGAGCGCAATGGCGTGTTGACCGAGTAAAGTGCCTTGAGCGACGTCCAGGACGATTCCCACGATCCAGGCTGTGCCGATGCTATAGGTGCGCGGCAACATCATCGCCCAGTATATTAGTGTCAGCGCCACCCAATCAGGGCGAAACGGGCTGGCCCAATCGGGCATTGGCGCGATTGCCAGCATCAGCGCCGCGATAATGCAGGCGATTACGGGTAAGCGCCGTGATGCCCGATCCCGAGTCATTCGGGAGTCTCCGGATCGTCTTCGCCCGCGATTGACCAGATCAGCATGATTTCCCGGATCTGGTTCAGCTTGGCGGCAGGTCTTGCGGATACGGCCGCGAACGGTTCCTGTGGAACCCGGGTCACATTATCTATGATCGCAACGGGATAGCCCGCCGGGAAGGCACCGCCGAGTCCCGAGGTGACGAGCAGGTCTCCCTGGCGAACATCGGCATTATTGGGCAGGAAGGGCAGGTCCAGCCGGTCGAATTCGCCGGTGCCAACAGCAATCGTACGCAGACCGTTTCGGTTGATCTCGACCGGCAGCGCATGATCGGGATCGCTGATCAGCACTGCCTGTGCCGAAAACAGGCCGGTTTCTATGACCTGGCCGACCACGCCCTCGGCATCAACCATCGCCTGGCCGTCATAAACACCATCATTTTGTCCCTTGTCGATGACCAGATCGTGGCGAAACGGATTGGCGCTGACCGACATGATGCCGGCGACGCGGACCTCTTCTCTGACTCTGGTCCGTGCCTCCAGCATTGCGCGCAGGCGCGCGTTTTCAGCCTCGAGCGCCGAGTATCTTTGCAACCGGGCGTGGGTTAGCAGGCGTTCGGCCTTGAGCCGGCTGTTCTCCAGGCGGAGTTGATTGCGGTCCGCGCCGGTCTCGCCAAGCCGGCGCCACATGGTGACTGGTGCGTCGACAGCGACACGCAGCGGATAGACCGTGACGTCGATGGCTCTGTGCACGGCGGCGAGGTAATTTTCACGGTGGTCGATAACCAGAATCAGAATGCTGAGGCCGGCAAACAGCAGCAAGCGCAGGCCCAGGGCCGGCGTTTTCTGTGATCGATGTTGATTATCTGTTCTTGCGGTGAGCATTAGCGGAATGATACCGCTTTAGCACCATTTGCTGCTGTGACCTTATTCCAGTCCGAATACGGCGGGGCCATGCTCGTCAATAAGTTCAATGACACGACCACCGCCGCGGGCAACGCAGGTCAGTGGATCATCGGCGATGACAACCGGCAGCCCGGTCTCCTCCATGAGCAATTTGTCGATATCCCTGAGCAGGGCACCTCCGCCTGTCAGCACAATGCCGCGGTCTGCGACGTCGGCGCCAAGCTCCGGCGGTGTTTGCTCCAGCGCTTCCTTGACCACGCCGATGATGCCCTGCAAGGGCTCCTGCAGCGCCTCCAGTATCTCGTTGCTGTTCAGCGTGAAGCTGCGGGGCACGCCTTCCGACAGGTTGCGGCCTTTCACCGAGATCTCCCTGACTTCCTGCCCCGGAAATGCGGAACCGATTTCGTGTTTGATGCGCTCCGCCGTGGCTTCACCGATCAGGATGCCGTAATTGCGCCGCACATAATTCGTAATGGCTTCGTCGAAGCGGTCCCCGCCAATTCTGACGGATGCTGCATAAACGATGCCGTTCAATGAAATAACAGCGACTTCCGATGTGCCGCCACCGACATCGAGCACCATGGAACCGCGGGCTTCGTGCACAGGCAGGCCGGCACCGATCGCGGCCGCCATCGGTTCCGGAATGAGGTGTACCCTGCGGGCGCCTGCACCTTCCGCGGACTCACGAATGGCTCTGCGCTCTACCTGCGTTGAACCATACGGCACAGCAATCAGTACCCGGGGGCTCGGCCGGAAATAACGCGTGCCGTGTGCCTTGCGGATGAAGTGCTGCAGCATCTTTTCCGTTACGGTGAAGTCAGCGATGACGCCGTCTTTGAGAGGGCGGATGGCCGTGATATTGCCGGGCGTTCGGCCGAGCATATTCTTTGCTTCCGCACCGACTGCCTCGACAACGCGGCCACCGCGAGCACTGTCTTCCCGAATAGCGACGACCGAGGGTTCGTCAAGGACGATTCCGTGACCGCGGGAGTAGATTAAGGTGTTCGCCGTTCCAAGGTCGATCGACAAATCATTCGAGAAATAACCTAGAATGTTCTTTAACATGTGGGTGTAGAATCCCGCGATTCAAATAATCTTCGTAATCTAACAATGCGCAGGACATTGCACAAGGCGGTGTGTACCATAGCCGCCCTTCATGCTGCCCGGTACCCTGTCGGGCGGTCGCATACCGGTATCAGATCGTGTCACTAAGCAGAGAACAGGTTCAACACATCGCTACACTCGCGAGTTTGCGACTGGACGAGGGTGAATTCGACGACATCGTCGCCAAGCTGTCGAGCATCGTCGATTTTGTCGATCAGTTGCAGCAGGCGCCGACCGACGATGTCGTACCGATGGCGCACCCGCTGAACCAGGTGCAACGCCTGCGCCCGGATGTGGTTACAGAAGCCAACGAGCGCGACGCGTTCCAGGCTAACGCGCCGGCTATTCAGGACGGCTTCTACCTCGTGCCCAAAGTCATCGAATAATCATGGCTGGGCAGCAACAAGCATTACACACGCAGACACTGGCCGAGCTGGCGAAGGGCCTCTCAGCAGGCGAGTTTTCCTCGCGCGAACTGATCGAGACCCTGTTATCGCGTATCGAGGAGCACGGCACATCGTTGAACGCTTTTATTAGTGTCACGGCGGACCAGGCGCTGGCGGTCGCCGATGCGAGCGACAAAGCAAGATCGAAAGGAAAGGCAGGTGCGCTTGGTGGCCTGCCGATTGTTTACAAGGATATCTTTTGCACGAAAGGTGTTCTGACCACCTGCGGTTCCCGCATTCTGGAAAACTTCGTATCTCCGTATGACGCGACCGTGGTGGAACGGCTATCGTCGGCAGGCGCTGTCATGCTGGGTAAAACCAACATGGATGAGTTCGCGATGGGCTCGTCAAACGAGACCAGTTATTTTGGCCCGGTCCGGAATCCCTGGGACACTGAACGCTCGCCCGGTGGGTCGTCCGGTGGTTCGGCAGCGGCCGTCGCCGCGCGCTTGACCCCGGCCGGGACCGGTACTGACACCGGCGGATCGATCAGGCAACCTGCCGCACTGACGAATACCGTTGGTCTCAAGCCGACTTACGGCCGCGTGTCCCGTTACGGCATGGTCGCGTTCGCCTCCAGCCTGGATCAGGCGGGCGTTCTCACGAGGACTGCTGAAGATGCGGCGATGCTGCTTTCTGTCATGGCCGGGTTTGATGAGCGCGATTCGACTTCAGTTGATCATCCGGTACCCGACTATGTAGCCGGCCTGACCGCGTCATTGAAGGACCTCAAAATCGGTGTTGTTCGACAGCATTTCGACTCAGGCCTGGATGAGCAATGTTCGGCACGGGTCAAAGACGCGCTGAATGTGCTCGAGCAACAAGGCGCCAGTCTGATCGAAGTCGACCTCCCCAACCTCGACTTGTCAGTTCCCACCTATTATGTGGTGGCGCCGGCCGAGTGTTCGTCAAACCTTTCCCGTTTCGATGGCGTACGTTTCGGTTATCGTGCCGATGACGCCAAAGATCTCCTGGATCTTTATTGTCGTAGTCGCGGCGACGGATTTGGCGCGGAAGTCAAACGCCGCATCATGACCGGTACCTATGTCCTGTCGGCCGGTTATTACGATGCGTATTACCTGAAAGCACAAAAAGTGCGTCAGCTCATCAGTCAGGATTTCAAGAACGCATTTGAAAAAGTCGACGTTATTGCGGGGCCCACCACACCGACGCCGGCGTTTCCGTTGGGTGAAAAAACAGATGACCCGATTACGATGTATCTCAACGATATTTATACGATCGGCGCAAACCTTGCCGGACTTCCCGGAATCTCGGTGCCCTGTGGCTTCGTCGATGATCTACCGGTCGGCCTGCAGCTCGTCGGGCCGCATTTTGCGGAAGAGACCATCCTTGCCTGTGCACACCAGTATCAGCAACTGACCGATTGGCATAAGCGCTGTCCGGAGGCCTATAAATGAATAGTGCCTGGGAAGTCGTGATCGGGCTCGAGATTCACACCCAACTTGCAACAAGCAGCAAGATCTTTTCCGGTGCGTCGACAGCGTACGGTGCCGAACCCAATACTCAGGCCTGCCTCGTAGACCTCGGTTACCCGGGCGTGTTGCCGGTCTTGAATGCCGAAGTCGTGCGCATGGCCTGTAAGTTCGGCCTCGCGATTAACGCCAAAGTGGCGTCACGTTGTGTCTTCGCAAGGAAAAATTATTTTTATCCCGACCTGCCCAAAGGCTATCAGATCAGTCAATATGAGTTGCCGATCGTTTACGACGGCGAACTCATGATCAAGGACGATCGGGGTGAGGACAAACGAATTGGCATCACGCGTGCACATCTGGAAGAAGATGCGGGAAAGTCGATTCACGAAGGCCTGAATGAGTCATCGGGTATCGACCTCAATCGTGCGGGCACGCCCTTGCTCGAAATAGTCTCCGAACCGGACTTGCGCTCAGCAAAGGAAGCTGTTGCTTATATGCGCAAGATTCATTCGATCGTCCGTTACCTCGAGATTTCAGACGGCAACATGCAGGAAGGCTCCTTCCGCTGCGATGCCAACGTATCGGTGAGACCTCATGGACAGGAAGAGCTCGGCACACGATCCGAGCTCAAGAACCTCAACTCGTTCCGCTTTGTCGAAAAAGCGATCAACTTTGAAATCGAACGACAGATCAACATTTTGGAGGACGGCGGCGAGGTGGCGCAGGAAACCCGCCTTTATGACTCCGATCGGGACGAGACCCGATCGATGCGCAGCAAGGAAGAAGCAAACGATTACCGGTACTTTCCGGATCCGGATCTGCTTCCGGTTGTGCTCGAAGATGCTTTTATCGCAGAGGTCAAAAAGACGCTGCCAGAGTTGCCCGACGCGAAGCAATCCCGCTTCGTGGAGCAATATCAATTGAAACCCGGCGACGCCGGGATATTGACAGTCAGCCGCGCGATCGCGGACTACTTCGAAGCGACGGTAGCTGCATTCAAAGATAACCCGAAGATTGCGGCAAATTGGATCACCGGCGAACTCTCCGCAGCACTGAACCGCGACGGCGTAGATATTAGCGACAGCAAGATCGCCCCGGCGGACCTTGCTGCACTCTTGAGTCGTATCCAGGACGGAACAATCTCCGGCAAGATCGCGAAAGAAGTATTCGAGGCCATGTGGACGGGCGGCGGTGGTGCCGACGAAATCATAGAGGCCAACGGTCTGCGGCAGATCACGGACAGCTCGGCGATTGAGAAAATTGTGGACGCTGTCATTGCCGCGAACCCCGATCAGGTTGAACAATATCGAGCGGGCAAGGACAAAGTACTCGGGTTCTTCGTTGGCCAGGTAATGAAAGAGACTGGCGGCAAGGCAAATCCAGGCCAGGTCAATGAGGTGTTGAAGGGCCGCCTTCGCAAGCGGTAGGAGTCTGCGTGCAGACGCATAGTGACGCTGTCGTTCCGTTCGTCTTCGAATCGCTGCCGGTGCGGGGCGCACTGATTCAGCTGCAAAAATCCTGGCAACGGATGCAGCTCGGTCATACCTATCAAATGAGCGTGCTCGAAACGCTTGGTCATGCTGCAGCGGCCACCGGACTCATCGCCCAAAGCCTCAAGTTCGACGGCACTATTACGATGCAGCTCAGTGGTGACGGACCACTGGCCGTTCTGGTCATGCAATGCACCAGCGAACTCGAGCTGCGCGGCATGGCCAGTGCTCCGGATCTGACGAATAACGCTTCGTTCGCGGAGCTTGTGGCGCAGGCCAGATGCGCGATCACCGTCGATGCCGGTGCGATGGAACGCCCCTATCAGGGCATCGTCGAGGTAACGGGGGCGTCTCTCGCCAACAGCCTCGAAAATTATTACGCGAAATCCGCGCAAATTCCGAGTCACATTCAACTGGTATGTGAGCCGTCCAGCTGCGGCGGGATCCTTTTGCAACAAATGCCGGATAAGGACCGCCCGCTCGAAGATGATTGGCGCCGACTGGGCATGCTCGCCGCGACGCTGCGCCCCGCCGACATCGCCGCCGGCGTTGGCATCGATTTACTGGGCAAATTGTTCGCCGAAGATGACGTTCGGATTTTCAGGCCGAAAGCGGCCAGATTCAAATGCCGGTGTTCAAAAAAACGGGCGGAAGAGGTGCTGCGGATGCTCGGCGAAGAAGAGATAAGCGCCGCATGTGCGGAAAAAGATCGTGTCGAGGTGACCTGTGAATACTGTGGCCGCACGCGTTCATTCGATGCTGTCGATGTCTCCCGCCTCTTCTCGGATCACGTCGTAGAGGGCACCGACCAAGTCCATTGATTCGCCCGTCAGCACGGGCAAATCGGGGACATCCATGATTTGTCGTGCTAAACTATCTGACTAATTATATAAACGTATCCTAATATATTAATGTCAAATCAGGCCGAGCAGCTTGCAGCCCAATTCAAAGCCCTTGCGGATCCGGTGCGCATGCGGCTCGTTGCGCTATGCCGGCAGGGCGAATGCAGTGTTTCCGAACTCACACAGGTCGTCGGCCTGAGTCAGCCACGGGTCTCGCAGCACCTGAAGCGGCTCTGCGACGCCGGGATACTGGAGCGCTTTCGGGACGGCCAGTGGGTCTTTTATCGCGTGCCGGCGCGCGGTGATGAGCCGGCAGCAAGGCGGCGGCTGCTCGAACTGATCCCGGATAAGGATGCGGTTTTTCAGGACGACCTCGCTCGCCTGCAGGCACACCGGGGTGAACGGGTAGCGGATTCCGGGGCAGACGTCGGCACGGAACGGCCCGGCGACCGGGCGCTTCACAAGGCACTCCTGGAACTGACCGTGACGGCGCATCTCGGAGATTTGCTTGATGTCGGTTGCGGCCGGGGCCGGATTCTCAAGTTGCTTGCCAGTCGGGCAAATCGTGCCGTGGGTGTCGATATCGATTCCGACGCGCGCCGCCTCGCGCGCGCCGAACTGATGCTCGCCGGGTTGCCGAATTGCAGCCTGCGCAGGGGCGACATGTACCGACTGCCATTCGGCGACGCGGAGTTCGACACGATCATTCTGGATGACATCCTCGCCGACGCCAGGCACCCGGTCCGGGTGCTGACGGAGGCGCGGCGTCTGTTGCGGGCAGGGGGCAGACTTTTTGTTTTGCTCGCGGTCAATGGCCGTTCACCGACCGAGCTGCAGAGTCAGTTAGCTGCATGGAGCGCAACTGCCGGCCTGCGCCTGGCGCCTGCGCGGTTTGCACCAAGAATCGATGCACAGTGGCTCTTGTCGGTTGCGACGGTCTCGGACCGTCAGAGTGCCGCGGCCTGAAAGCCTGTTTAAGTAAAAACTATGCAGGAACGCAAAATTACAACTAACGAACACAGCGAGCAGATGCGGGTCGACGCCGGTACCAGCATGCCGCAGGTGTCCTTCGAGTTTTTCCCGCCCAATACCAGTGCAATGGAAAAAACGCTGTGGAATTCGATCGAGCGCTTATCGGTATTGCGCCCGCGTTTTGTCTCCGTGACCTATGGTGCGGATGGGTCTACGCGTGAAAGAACGCACGCCGCAGTTGCACGGATCCTTACCGAAACTGATCTGACCGCCGCGCCGCACCTGACCTGCATCGGCGCTAGCCGGGGCGAGATCGACGATATAGCACGGCAATACTGGGACATGGGTGTGCGGCACCTGGTTGCGCTTCGCGGTGATCTGCCCGGGGACGGCGAAAAATATCTGCCACATCCAGATGGCTATGCCTATGGTTCGGATCTGGTGGCGGGCCTCAAGAAAGTTGCCGACTTTGACATATCAGTCGCAGCCTATCCCGAAGTGCACCCGGAAGCACCGAGCCCACTATTCGATCTCGACAACCTCAAGCGCAAGCTCGATGCGGGCGCATCGCGCGCAATCACGCAGTTCTTCTTCGACGTCGAGTTGTACCTGCGTTTCAGGGATCTGTGTGCCACTGCCGGGATCGACTCGACCATCGTCCCGGGTATTCTGCCAATAACACGGTTCCCACAGTTGACCAGATTTGCCGCGCAGTGTGGTGCCAGCGTGCCTGACTGGTTAAGCAGACGCTTCGACGGACTGGAGGACGATGCCGAGACACGCCAGCTCATTGCAGCCAGCGTCGCGATAGAACAGGTAAGACTGCTTGAGAAGCAAGGTATCGAGGAATTTCATTTCTATACGCTGAATCGCTCCGAACTGACCTTCGCCATTTGTCACGCGCTCGGTGTCCGTCCGCAACAGGCAGTTGCCTGAGGAACTGACGATGGAACGGAGGCAGCGAATCGAGGCATTGCACCAGGCGCTCTCCGAGCGGATTCTGCTCCTGGACGGCGCCATGGGCACGATGATTCAGGGTTTTGGTCTCGGTGAGGACGACTTCCGGGGCGATCGTTTCAGGGACTGGCAGCAAGACCTGAAGGGCAATAACGACCTGTTGTCGATTACGCGCCCAAGTGTAATCCAGGACATTCACCGTCGATTTCTGGAAGCTGGCGCCGACATCATCGAAACGAACACATTCAATTCGAACGCGCCGTCGATGGGCGACTATGGCATGGAGTCGCTGGTCGCCGAACTCAACCTCGCGGCTGCAAGGATCGCACGGGAATGCGCAGATGCTCATGCGGCAAAAAGTGGTCAGCCCAGATTTGTCGCTGGCGTTCTCGGTCCGACGAATCGAACCACTTCAATATCCCCTGACGTAAACGACCCCGGCTATCGAAATATCGATTTCGAAGAGCTCGCCAGAACCTATCAGGTAGGGGCGACCGCACTGATCGAAGGAGGCGTCGATTTCCTGATGGTCGAGACCATCTTCGATACCTTGAATGCCAAGGCCGCGATTTTTGCAATACATCGAAGTTTCGAAGCAGCCGGACTGAAATTGCCGGTCATGATCTCGGGCACGATTACCGACGCATCGGGCCGTACGTTGTCCGGACAGACAACAGAAGCCTTCTGGCATTCAGTAAGTCACGCCGAGCCATTCATGGTCGGCCTGAACTGTGCGCTGGGCGCAGCCGAACTCCGTCCTTACGTTGCAGAGCTATCCCGCATCGCGGATACGGGCGTCAGTGCGCACCCGAACGCAGGCTTGCCCAATGAGTTCGGTGAATACGATGAAACGCCCGACCACATGGCGGAGATCGTCGGCGAGTTCGCAGAGAGCGGTATCGTGAACATGGTCGGCGGTTGTTGTGGCACTACACCGGAACACATTCGCGCCCTGCACGAGGTGATACAGGGCAGAGCGAAGCGCAAAGTTCCGAAATTGCCTGTCCGCTGCCGCCTGTCAGGCCTCGAATCCGTAACGATTGGTCCGGACGATTTGTTTGTCAATGTTGGTGAGCGATGCAATGTCACGGGTTCGGCGATTTTCCGGCGCCTGATCGAGGACGATGATTACGCCGCAGCGGTTCAGGTCGCACGCCAACAGGTCCAAAACGGCGCTCAGATTGTCGACGTCAACATGGACGAAGGCATGCTGGATTCGGAAAAGGCGATAACAAGATTTCTAAACCTGATTGCCTCGGAACCCGATGTAGCGCGCGTTCCCGTCATGATCGATTCGTCCAAATGGTCGGTCATCGAGGCGGGGCTGCGCTGCGTGCAGGGCAAGGCCGTCGTCAACT
>JAZFPY010000005.1:0-4737 GCA_036444875.1 Woeseiaceae bacterium
GAGAAACCGCTCGGTGTCATCACCGCATCGAAAGTCTCGGATGCAGATTCAGCCGGCGAGAAGACCGGCCTGTTCATTCTCGATCTCTTTTGCGCGGCAACCGGTGGTGGTGATTGCGATGCGATGTCGTCTGCCAAGGACGAGCAGCGCATCACACTGACGATGGTGGTGCTGCCCAGCCTTGCCCGCAGCGGCGAGTACGTCACGCGAATTACGATACAGCGGGTCATCTTCGACAAGGCGGAGCGGATCAAGGTGCTGGAACGGATCGACGACGCTGAGATTTATCAGCAGATCTTCGAGAATCTTTCGAAAGCGATATTCATACAGGTTAGTGAAAATGACTAAGTCAATTCAAATGCTTCCGGTGCTTGGACTGGTACTTGTCGGAGGGTGCGCGACGATGACGCCTGCCGACATTACCGGACCAGGCACGCAGCTTCAGATACGTCAGATTCAGACCCGCGAATACGACGCGCTGGACAAGCAGATGACCATGCGTTCGGTGATCGCCACGCTGCAAGACCTCGGCTTCACAATAGATCAGGCGGATCTGGATCTCGGCACGGTGACGGCAACACGTCTGCATGAATACACGATGCGCATGACAGTGACCGTGGTCGAAAAGGGTGATGAACGAATCTCAGTTCGGGCCAATGCCCGAATTGGCGAAAACGGGGTGCGGGATGCTGCGACCTATCAGGACTTTTTTGTGGTCCTCGACAAGGCTATGTTTCTGACGCTGAACAATGTCGACTAGCCTGCTAGGGATCTTCGCGATACTCGCAATAGGTACTCGTCGTGGTTTGAAAGTGTTCTTCACCGCGACGACGCACCGCCTCGTAAGTCTGATTGGCTGCCAGTTGACAGGTGCCGAATTCCTGAATGTCGAGCACACTCAGACCGCCGGGTCCTTTGCATGCTTTCTTCATATCGTCGTAAAAGGCAGTGTCACATTCGTCCCGCGTTACACCGTAGGTGGCAACCCCGTGGCGGTAACAGAAGTCGTGCGTCACGCATGCCGGATGAAACTTCTCAGCCTGTTTTTCGTAGTCCCCGCTCAATAGCAGAACAACCTCCGGAATAGAACAACCGACCGGCACCCCGCCACCGCAGGGATGCGTCGGTGTTTTCCACGATCGTTTGACGATACTCTCGATATCACTGAATCGAATAGTTTCTGACGGCCCGTCGATCGTGTCCATACCGACATCCTCAACGACAAGTTCTCTGTATTGACCATCCTTGGTAGTGATTTCCACCAGATCACCCGCTTGCACGCCCGCAAGAATGAACTCCGGCTTGGCGGGGATACTGTGCGAAGGCACGACATGCGAACAGCCACAGGTGGAAATGAGCAGGGCTGCTATCACGCCGTAAGCGATTGACACCCTGGCAAGCGCCCAATGAGAATCTATCTTGTTAATTGGTCGAGTCATCGTAACAACGAGTTGGCATTTGTTCTTCGGATCAATTATACGACGCCTGGATGGCCGCCTGGGTCGAAAGCAGACGACGCCTAGCTGCAGGCGGGGCAATCTTTCCGTTTCTTGATGGCAACCTGTTGCCACTTTGCCGACATTGCGTCGTAAAGGCTGAGCTGACCGGGCCTGGTTCCAGAGACTGCTGCAAGAAATTTCAATGTTTCGACGGCCATCATCGTGCCGATTACGCCGGGTACCGGCGCAAGCACGCCGTTGCCGGCACAGTTATCGAGAGATTCGTCCGCTTCCTGGTACAGGCAGCGGTAACAGGGCGACATCGAGTATTCAGGTCCGAATACTGCGATCTGGCCTTCAAAACGAATTGCCGCTCCGGAGATCAGGCAACGGCTGTTGGCAACGCAGGCGTCGCTGACCTGAAAGCGAGTCGCGAAATTGTCGCAACCGTCGACAACGACGTCGGATTGCAGCACCGCTTCAGTGAGTGCTGCATCACTGAGCCTGTCAGTGATCTCGGTAAGACGAACGTCCGGGTTCATCGCAGCGAGACGTGCCGCGGCCTGACTGGTTTTCAGTTTGCCGATATCGGCGGGGCCGTATAGCACCTGGCGCCCGAGATTGCTTGCATCAACCGTATCGAAATCACAAAGAATCAGGTGACCGACGCCGCTGCTCGCAAGATAGCTGGCCGTTGCACAGCCGATACCGCCGATACCGATCAACAGTACCGTCGATGATGTAATGCGCGTCTGGCCTTCCTCGCCGATTTGCGGGAGAGCCAGGTGTCGCGCCGAACGCCCGGGTTGTTGTTCGTTGCTCAATCTTCATCCCGCCGGACTTCGACGATAGTAACGGGCTCCAAAGGAACATCCTGGTGCCCCGCCACTGAACCGGTGTCCACCGCCGCGATCGCATCAACGATATCCATGCCAGCGCTTACACGGGCGAAAACGGCATAGCCGTAATCGCGGCCACTGTGGTCGAGAGAAGAATTGTCCCTGAGATTGATGAAAAACTGGCAAGTGGCGCTATCGACTTCGCCTGTGCGCGCCATTGCGAGAGTACCGCGCAGGTTCTTCTCGCCATTAGCTGCCTCGTTCTTGATGGCTGCTCGCGTCTCTTTCTTGCTCATATCTGCCGTCATACCGCCGCCCTGAATCATGAAGTTGGGTATGACGCGGTGAAAAACGGTTTCGGCATAGAACCCGTCGTTGACGTATTCCATGAAATTCTTCGTTGATATCGGTGCGGTTTCTTCAAACAATTCGACGACGATGTCGCCGTGGCTCGTCATAATGGTGAGCATTGCGATCTCTGCTTGACCGGGAAGGGATCAAGTCTAACTTAGACCTGAGCATATCGCCCGTCCAGGCGGGCGATCCGGATCTAACGCGTTGCCTTCGTCACGCGGGGGTGTCCTGCAAGGTCATCGATGCACTCCATGCCCGTCCAGCCATTTTGCCGCAGAACATCGGCTACGGCGTTGCGCTGATCGGCACCGTGCTCGAGGAACAGGGTGCCGTTTACCGCCAGGATTTTTCCGGCGTCTTCGGCAATCTTCCTGATCGCATCCAGTCCGTCGGGACCGGCTGTGAGTGCCAATCGAGGCTCGTACCGGAGTTCATCAAGCGCCGGATCGTTATCGCGCACATAAGGTGGGTTTGATACGACGAAATCGAAAGATTTATCGGCGATGGGCTCTGTCCAGCTCCCTTCGACGAATCGAATATTGTCCAATTCATGCTGCTTTGCGTTTTCTTTGGCGACTTCAAGTGCATCTTTGCTTGCATCAGTAGCGACGATTTCGCAATTCGGTCGTTCGCTGGCGATCGCAATCGCGATTGCGCCGCTGCCCGTACCGAGGTCCAGAATCCGGCAGGGGCGATCCCGCGGGATCAGAAGCAGCGCTTGCTCGACGAGCGTCTCTGTTTCCGGGCGCGGCACGAGTGTGTCGCGGTTGACTTTTAACGGCAGGGACCAGAACTCTTTCGAGCCGGTGATGTAGGCCACGGGTTCGCCCTGGTGCCGGCGGGCAAGGGCGGCCGAGAATTCGCGGGCCGTTTCGTCATTCAGTTCTGCCTCGGGGTGCGTGAACAAATGACTGCGCGGGGCGTCCATAACCCAGGCAAGCAATATTTCCGCATCGAGCCTGGGGCTATCGCTGACCTCAGCCAGCCACTCCGCGGCATCGGCTAAGGAATTTTCAATTGTAATAGCGGGCAGACTCATGTGGCACGCGGGGTTCGCCTTCGCGTAATATGGCGGCCAAATTTACTTGCTTTAGTGGGTGCAATGAAGGTTTTCTCCAACATTCTCGATATGGTTGGGCAAACGCCGATGCTCGAGGTGACACATCTCGACACGGGCCCGTGCCGACTTTTCCTGAAGCTCGAACTCATGAATCCCGCTGGTTCCATCAAGGATCGTATCGGTATCACGATGATAGAAGAAGCCGAGAAACGCGGTGATATCAGTCCGGGCGACACCATTGTCGAAGCGACAGCTGGTAATACGGGTCTGGGCCTGGCGCTGGTTGCTGCGCAAAAAGGCTATCCGTTGATCATCGTACTGCCGGACAAGATGAGTCAGGAAAAGATCTTTAACCTGCGGGCGATGGGCGCCGAAGTTGTGCTAACGCGATCCGACGTGCCGAAAGGCCATCCGGAGTACTACCAGGACCTCGGCCGGTCCATCGCGGAAGAGAAGGGCGCCTTTTTTATCAACCAGTTTGGCAATCCCGATAACCCGCTCGCCCACGAGCAGACCACCGCGCCGGAAATCCTGGAACAGATGGACGGTGACGTCGATGTAATCGTCCTTGGCGCAGGCTCCTGCGGCACCGCCGCCGGGTTCAGTAAATATCTTGCCGAACATGCGCCACAGGTAGATCTCATTCTTGCCGATCCCGTTGGCTCGATTCTGGCCGACTACGTCAATAAAGGTGAGCTCGGCGAAAAAAGTGCGGATTGGCTGGTCGAGGGCATCGGCGAGGATTTCATTCCCCCGATCACCGACTTCAGCAAGGTTGTCAAAGCGTACAGCATCAGCGATTACGAATCGTTCAAGACGGCCCGGGAACTGCTGAGGAAGGAGGGTCTGTTGGCAGGCTCGTCGACCGGCACGCTGCTTGCGGCGGCCCTCAAGTACTGTCACGAGCAGACAGAGCCGAAACGCGTCGTCACTCTTGCCTGCGATACCGGCAACAAATATTTATCCAAGTTGTATAACGATTTCTGGCTGGAAGACCAGGGCTTCATCAAGCGTGAGAAGTCAGGTGATTTGCGTGACCTGATCG
>JAZFPY010000006.1:0-3039 GCA_036444875.1 Woeseiaceae bacterium
GCAGCCCGCTGCTCGTTTTCTACAAAGAGGACCTTGCCACGGCGAGCGCCCGAGTTGCCGAACTCGGTGGCGCAATCAGCCGCGACGTTTTCCCGTTTCCGGGCGGCAGGCGCTTTCATTTCACAGATCCCAACGGAAATGAATACGCGATCTGGTCGGATAAATAGCGATAATCCCTCGACATGCAAATCGGAACAAGTGGACTTTTCCTGGGTCTCGCGATATCCCAGGCAGCTCACTCGATCGAAGAATTCTATTTTCGTCTATTTGACGTCTTTGCGCCGGCGCGCTACCTGAGTGGGCTCATTAGCGAAAATCTCGCGCTCGGTTTTGCGATCGGCAACGCGCTGGTTGTTACACTCGCTTTCTGGACTTATTTCTTTCGCGTGCGGCCTGCGGTCGGCAGCGCGAAAGCATGGATTTGGGCTTGGACGCTCGTCGAACTCGGTAACGGGATCGGCCATATTTTTTTCGCAGTCGACGCCGGCGCCTATTTTCCAGGTGTTTATACGGCGCCGTTTCTGCTTGTATTCAGTTTGGCACTGCTGTATCGGGAAGTTCGTACGGTTGGCCGACCGCTGGTTTACTGACTAGGCAGGCTTGGTATGCTGGCTATATATTCGTGGCCGATAAGAAAGGGAGCAAAGATAAATGCACGAGGAAGTCAAACACCCATGCGTTCAACATAAACTGGCCCTGATTCGGGACAAGGATACCGGCTACAAAAAGTTTCGCGAATTGGCGACCGAAATCACGATGTTCCTGTGTTACGAGGCACTAAAGGAAATCGAGGTGAAGCAGGTCACCGTTCAAACACCGCTCGCAGAGGCGGCAGGTCACAAGATTGCCAACGAGCTGGTGGTCGTTCCGATACTGAGGGCCGGAGTGGGCATGCTCGAGGGCATTCTTGGGCTGGTACCTACCGCCAGGGTCGGTTTTGTCGGCATGTACCGCGAAGCGGGCACAAAAAAACCGGTGTCCTATTATCACAAGTTACCAAAAGAAACCGACGGCGGTACCTGCATCGTGATTGACCCGATGCTCGCGACCGGCGGCTCCACCGCTGCGACTATCGATTTTCTCAAAGAGCAGGGGGCTGCAACTGTTGTCGTAATCTGTATTGTCACCTGTCCCGAAGGCATTGCGTTGGTCGAGGCAGAACACCCGGAGGTGAAAATATATACGGCCAGCGTTGATGATTATCTCGACGATCGGAAATATATCGTGCCGGGGCTTGGCGATGCCGGCGACCGGCTTTTCGGCACGCGTTAGAGAGCCGAGGCAGAGATGGCAAAGCTGAAAACCATACCGAACAAGCGAAGTGTATCTGATTTTCTCAATACGATAGAGGATAGGAAAAAGCGCGCGGAATGCCGGACCATCGCAAGAATGATGAGGGAAGCAACCGGCAACAGGGCCAGGATGTGGGGCACGAGTATCGTCGGGTTCGGATCTTACGATTACAAGTATGCGACTGGGCACGAAGGCAGTTCACCGTTGGTCGGATTCTCGCCCCGAAAACAGAATCTGACCCTGTATATCATGCCAGGATTCTCAAACTTCGATAAACTGATGAGCCAGCTAGGAAAATTTAAGACCGGGAAGTCGTGTCTCTATATCGATGCCCTGGACGATATCGACCTGCAGAAACTCAAAGCGCTGATCGACGGTTCGGTCAAGCAGATGAAGCGCAAGTATTTGGTCAAGTAGTTATAGTAAACGACCAATAGTTCGCCCAGATTAAGAGTAAGGGAGCAATAAATTGATTGAAGAACCCGTAAAACCCCGGTTCGAGGGCTCAACACTCGTCATTGAAACCAGCAGTGGACCTGAAACGTATGATTCGCAGTTCCTCGTCGCTGCACTTCTCGTATGCGTGGCAAAAGGCGATGGCAACATCTCCGAACAGGAAGCAGATAAAATGCTCCAGCTCGTCGAGGAGCATTTTCATCTGCACAGCGCAGAGTCCCTGGCGTTACTGACGCGGGCCATGACCGATCTCGCCGAGAACCCGGACCTGAATAGTCTGCTGCGAGAGCTCGCCCACGTGCTGAGCCCTGAGGAGAAAGAGGATATTGCGGTCATGCTCTTGAAAGTCGCCGCCGCGGACGGCCGCACGAGTGTCGACGAGATGGAAATGCTGAACGTCGCCGGCGAGATCATCGACATTGCCCCCGATGCCAGGCACAGGGCTTTTGAACGGTATTTTGCCGGACAGGAAAGCTGACCGAAAACGGAGAGTTCGACATGCAGGTGTTGGGAATTCGTTTCTGTTCTGTTTCGGCTGAAGCTGAAGAGGTGGCAAACTTTCTCGGTGGCGGCCTTGGGCTTCCCGGGAAGCAATTTACGGAAGACGGTGCGCCGTTCAGCGGTGCGGTCTTCCCGGCTGGTAAGAGCTGGATAGAAGTCTGGCCTGAAGCGCCGGGAATGCCGGCGGGAATCATGCTGCAGATAGTAGTTGACGATGCCGATGCGTGGGCGGAAAACGCACGCAAGAACGGACTCGAGCCGACCGGACCAATGGATGAGCACGGGGAACGCATCTATTATTTGAACGCACCGGGCGGGCTCCCGGTCAGCTTTCAGTCGAAACTGAGCTGATTTTCAAAAAATCAAAGTCAGATCATCGACTGGTCGATAATGTCCGGACTGGCGAGGCTCGAGCGTCAGGACATCAGGCCGCCAATGAGCTATACATAGGGCAACAGTCGGAAGGGGGGAAGCAGGATGCGCAGCACAATTTATAAAACCGTCGTTTTGCCGGGCAGTCCGGCAGAACTCTATGCGATGTATATGGACGCCGAAGTACACGCGGCGTTCACCGGGGCGCCCGCCACGATCAGCGAGGAACCCGGGTCGCCGTTTGAAGCCTTTGGCGGACTGTTGACAGGCACGATGCTGCAGGTCGTCAAACCGATGTTGATCGTCCAGTCGTGGCGGTCCGTTAATTTCGCCGATGAAGACCCGGACTCGACGCTGATCATCTCATTCTCGCCTGAGGACGATGATGGGCGCATTGATCTCATCCATCTGGACGTG
>JAZFPY010000007.1:0-4783 GCA_036444875.1 Woeseiaceae bacterium
CAACGGCGCGCCGTGCTTTCGTACATGCGCTTTGATTAACGGATACGCAATGAAGTGGTCACCGCCAAGAGAAAGGAGGCCGGGGCCCTGGTCGATGATCTGGTACGCGTGTTCTTCGATCGTTGACGGTATGGTTTCGGGGCGACCGAAATCGAAAAAGCAGTCGCCGTAATCGACGACGGCCAGTTTGTCGAAAGGATCGAATTCCATAGCGTACGGCCTTTCGAAGGCCATGACGGTCGACGCCGCCCGAATCGCACGCGGTCCGAATCTGGCGCCCGGCCGATTGGTCGTCGCCGTATCCAGCGGCACGCCGCTCACAACCAGGTCCACACCTTTAAGATCGCGCGTGTATTTGCGGCGCATGAACGAGAGCGCGCCTGCATAGGTCGGTTCGCTGCTCGTCCCATAGAGGCTGTCTCTGAGGAGCGCGTGATCACCGTCTGTCTTATGCGTCATCTATTCATTCCGTCCGGGATTACAGCGCTGCCTGAGTCAGGTCGAGACACTTCCAGGCCTTGTCGATAAGTTCGTCAGCCTGTTCGTGCGTCAGTATGAGTGGCGGCGCCACGACGATCGTATCGCCAACGGCCCGCATGACAAGTCCATTATTGACCAGGAAGTCGCGACACATAGTGCCGACCCCCTTGTCTTCGTCAAAACGCTCAAGCGTTTCTTTATTTGCAACCAGTTCGAGCGCTCCCATGAGGCCAACCATCCGCGTTTCGCCGACGAGCGGGTGCTCGCCCAGCTTACGCCATCGCTCCTGCAGATAAGGCCCGATGTCATTCTTTACGCGGTCGATCAGACCTTCCCGTTGCAGTACGCGGATGTTCTCGATCGCTACAGCACAAGAGGCCGGGTGACCGGAGTAGGTATAGCCATGAAAAAACTCGCCGCCTTTTTCAACCAACACATCAGCGACACGGTCTGCAACCATCACACCGCCCAGAGGTAGATAACCCGAGGTTACGCCCTTGGCAAACGTCATCAGATCGGGTTTGACTTTGTAATAGTCCGCGCCGAACCACTCACCAAGGCGGCCGAATCCGGTAATAACCTCATCCGTGATCAGAAGGATTCCGTATTCGTCGCAAATCCGCTGAATCTCCGGCCAGTAAGTGTCAGGCGGCACAATGACACCTCCGGCACCCTGAACAGGCTCGGCAATAAACGCCGCGACTTCATCGACACCGAGTTCCTCAATTTTTTTCGTGAGCGCACGCGCTGTCTCAAGTCCGAATTCGTCCGGCGAGAGGCTGCGGTCCGAGCCAAACCAATAAGGTTGATCGATGTGGACGATACCCGGAATCGGCAGACCGCCCTGCCTGTGCATCGGCTTCATACCGCTCAAACTTGCCCCTGCCATTGTCGACCCGTGATAGGCGTTGACACGACTGATGATGGTCTGTTTGTCGGGCTCACCGAGAAGGTCCCAGTAGCGCCGTACCATGCGCACAATCGTATCGTTTGACTCGGAACCCGATCCGGCAAAGAAAACATTATTGAACTGCGGCTGACTGATTTCCTTGAGCGACCACGATAGCTCGATGGATGGCGGATGGGCACACTGGAAAAAGCTGTTGTAGTAAGGGAGTTGTCGCAGTTGCTTCTCGGCCGCCTCAACCAGTTCTTCGCGACCATAGCCCGCATTCACGCACCACAGCCCGGACATGCCGTCGAGTATCTCGTGGTCGTCGGCATCGTAGATATATACGCCGTCCGCCCGCGTAATAATGCGGCTTTTCTTTTCGCGCAGATCCTTATGGTCCGTAAACGGATGGAGATAGTGATCGCGATCGAGGTCCTGCCATTCGGACCGTGACCGTTTTTCGACGACTGCCATGGTTTTCTCCTCATCGGACCGCCGGTGACGGCCCGCGTATTACACTCTGTACTATCCGGCGGCAATCATAGCCGAGCGCCAGGTACAAGTCCTGTACGCGCCACTATTTGAAATGGGGCACGGACCTCACGAGACCCGCCACCATTTACCTAGACATTCAACAACAGAATCTCACGTTCCCAGGGCGTGATAATCGACTGGAACTCCCGATACTCGCTCTCCTTCAGCGAGCAATACAAGGTCACAAATTCGTCGCCGAGCGTTTTTCGCATCGCATCACTGTTCTTCATGGCGTCGATCGACGCAGTGATATGTGAATGCAGCGAAAAGGGAATGTCATAGGCGCTGCCCTCGACGGGGTCGCCTGCTTTCAGTCCGCCCTCAATGCCGAGATAACCGCAGGCGAGCGTTGCAGCGATTGCCAGATATGGATTGACATCCGATCCCGCGAGGCGGTTCTCGACGCGCCTGGCCTCGGGCCCGGAATCAGGTACGCGGAGCCCAACCGTACGGTTATCGATCCCCCAGGCCAGGTTGATCGGCGATGCCCATGAATTCAGAAACCGCCTGTAAGAGTTTACGTACGGCGCAAAGATCAGCAATGCCTCGGGCATGTATTTCTGCAGACCAGCAATGTATGAGGAAAACAGCTTGCTCCGCTTGCCGGTCCTGGTTGAAAAAATATTGCTGCCGTCAGCAATATTCACGACGCTCTGGTGAATATGTAACGCACTACCGGCCTCTTCCGCCATTGGTTTTGCCAGGAAAGTGGCATGCATTTCGTGCTGAATAGCGGCCTCGCGAACGGTACGTTTGAAAAGGAACACATGGTCAGCCAGGGTCAGCGGATCGCCATGCAGGAAATTGATTTCGAACTGCGCCGGGCCCATTTCCTGCGTCAGTGCGTCGATTCTGATGCCCTGCTCCTCGCAGAACGAATAAACGTCGTTGACATACGGATCAAAGTCGTTCATCTGATCGATGCTGTATGGCTGACGCGATGCATCCGTGCGACCCAGCCTGCCTTGAGGCGGCCCAATTTCAACATTGGCATCAGCGTGAGGATTGATGAGATAGAACTCGACCTCGGGGGCGACGACCGGTGACCAACCCTTCGCATCGTATAGCGCCAACACGTTCCGCAACAACTGACGCGGTGCCACATCGATGGGCGACCCCTTCTTCGAGAAACAATCGACGAAAACCGACGCCGTCGGTGCCTTCAGCCAGGGCACGGTTCGCAGAGTCGCGATGTCAGGGACGAGCAGCATATCCCGGTCTTCGACGTTCGCTTTGTTATCGATGTAGTTACCGGAAATAGTTTGCGCGAAAACAGCTTCCGGCATTTTGATTTCACCCGAACCACATTTGTCGGCCGGCAGCAATTTGCCACGCGCAGCACCGGCCATGTCGGGCACGAGCGTCTCTACGTCTTCAATCTTCCGCTTTTTTAGCCAGGCTTGGAAAGCCTCTTTGCCACTCACGCCACACCCTTGACTTTCCTGTTCTGCGACCCTGCTGCGTATTCCCGGCATGCGTCACCAAACGCCTCGAATATCGCCAGGGAAAACGGATCTTTGCTGACCCGCCACTCCGGATGCCATTGCACGCCCAATGCAAATGCTTTCGCACCATCCACTCGGAATCCCTCGATCAATCCGTCATCGGCAACGGCCTCGACAGTGACGCCATCAGCCAGTCGTGCTACTCCTTGACGATGCAAGGAATTGACCTCGACCGTTTCGCTGCCGGCGAGTTCACGAAGCAAGCTGCCATCGGGCAATGAAACGGAATGCGAGGGACCGTATTGCACATCCAATGAGTCCTCCGGGTTCTCGTTGTGTCGGTGATACCCCGGCACTTCGTGGACACGCTGATGCAGGCTGCCGCCGAGTACGACGTTGAGTTCCTGAAAGCCACGACAGACCGCAAAAAGCGGCACGCCGGCGGCCAGCGCTTTCTCGGCCAGCGGCAGGGTCGTGGCGTCCCTGTGCGGATCGTGCAATGACCCGGCTTCGCTGGCGGCACCATCATAGTGATGTGGTTCGAGATCGGACGGACTCCCGGTCAACAGCAGGCCATCCACATGAGTGAGAACAGCGTCGAGATCGAGGCTATCGCCCAGTGCGGGAATCAGAAACGGCAGCGCATCGGCGCCATCCCGAATCGCCGCCACGTACTTCTCGCCCACAATGTGAAACGGATGAGGATCGAGTACGCGCCGGTCGGCAGGTATACCAATGACAGGTTTGGGACACATAAGGTTTTCAGGGCTTGCGAAACAACAGCGTAAACCGGTCGGTATTTCCGGTCACGGTTTTTCTGCCCACTTCATAACGCAATTCGTCATCCGGTCGATAGTGGAGGTCCGCGAAATCGACGAACTCAAATCCGGCGGCGAGCACTTCGTGGATGATCTGTACCGGATCGGCCCGCCGTCTATTTTCATTTGTCATGAGTTCCATGTGGCGTTTCGTATGATCAACAATGCCGAATAGCCCCCCGGACCTCAGTGATTTGAAAACTGCCGCATTCATGTTGCGTCTGCCCTCGGCCGTAAAGTTGTGCATGTTGCGAAAAGTAACCGCAAGGTCAACATTGCTCACGCCAAAATCAAACGATGAAATATTGCTCGAGCGGAATGGCCCCGTTCGTTGCCCTGCGACGCCGATGTCCAGCACTTTCACATGATCAAATCCGTCCTGCGACAATACATTTTCCTGCACCCGGCCCGTACCGATCGCTACGTACAGCTCACCATTCTCTCTCAAAGTCGGTGCAAGTATCTTTGTGTACCAGCCACCGCCCGGCATTAGCTCAAGCACGCGCATGTCATCTTTCAGTCGGAAGAATTCCAGCGTATCGACGGGCTTCCGATTTCTATCCCTTGCGACCTCTGCCTCGGTTCGAATGTCGTCCGCCATTGCGGCCATGATT
>JAZFPY010000008.1:0-12808 GCA_036444875.1 Woeseiaceae bacterium
GAGCAAGAGGCCTGGACTACCTGCCGAAGAACGAATTCGTTATAGAAAAAGTCGGCAGGACCGATCAGCGGCAGTTTCAGGATCTCGGTATCGAGTATTACCGCTACGTCGGCTAGTATCGAATCGCAAGGATAGCAGGATCAACAGCGTATCGTAGGAGCCCGTCCTGACGGGCGACAGCGAGGTTGGCAGGAACGAACACGTATCGTAGGAGCCCGCCCTGACGGGCGACAGCGAGGTTGGCAGGAACGATGACGTATCGTAGGAGCCCGTCCTGACGGGCGACAGCGAGGTTGGCAGGAACGAACACGTATCGTAGGAGCCCGTCCTGACGGGCGATTTGCTAATGGGGATCTGTGTAGCTAGCGAGCTTTTCGGCAAACTCGTTGCAGAGCCGCTCCCACTCCGTTTTGAACCAGGGTGTAAATTCTTCCGGCCTTGTTCGCAATTCGGCCTGTAGCGCTTCCCGGGAGACATACCTGGCATCCGCAATCTCGTGCGTGTTTGCAGAGAACGCCTGTCCCGTTTTACCCAGGTACACAGTACATAGTTCGTGCTCGGATCCAAGGTCACCGAATTGCGCCTGGTAAGCAAACTTGTATATAAGCTCGAGGCTGGCCTCAATGCCGAGTTCTTCCCGCAGGCGGCGACGCGTCGCCACTTGCATCGATTCCCCTTTCCGCGGGTGGCTGCAGCAGCTATTGGACCAAAATAACGGCCACAGCCGCTTTTCAGCACTGCGCTTCTGCAGCAAGAGTTCACCATGCGTGTTGAACACGAAAAGCGAAAAGGCACGATGCAATATGCCGTCACCGTCGTGGCATTCCTCCTTGCCCAGGAATCCCAGTTCGTTGTCGCTCGCGTCGACGAGAATCAGCTCTTCGCTCTCCGACGAAACGACTCTATCTGTGCTATCCGGCATGCTCTCCAACATCTGCGTGCTAGCGTTCCCTCATCCGTACTATTTGATAACCCGCCGCATGTAGCGCCTGCGCGACCTCGGACACTCTGTCCGGACATAGTGCCACGATCGAGCCACCGCCCCCGGCGCCGGTGAGCTTCGCGCCAATCGCACCGTTCGAACGAGTGATCTCAACCATTTTTTCCAGTTCCGGTGTCGAGACCTGCAACGCATTCAGGAAACCATGGCAGACATTCATCAATGAACCCAGCGTATCGTAATCGCAGCTCTTCAATGCCACGGCACCCGCAATGCTCATCTCATTGATCTCGTCGAAAATCGTCGTATAGAGCTCCGTATTTTTTTCAAACCGGTCGCGGACGCCAGCGACCTGCTCCCTGGTTGCGCTCTGAATTCCGCTGGACGCGACGACAATCGGTGGCACTTCGGCCAGTGATATGGGCCTGGTTCGGGTAGCTCTACTCTTGCTATACAGCACCGGCTCACCATAAGTCGCTACATTATTATCGATACCGGAAGGCGTGCCGTGTGCCAGCTTCTCGCACTCAAACGCCAGTTTTTCGACAGCCCCGTTGTCCATGTTGAGGCCGAGCAACTTATCGAAGGCCCGGATGATCGCCACGGCCAGCGCTGCCGAAGAACCGAGTCCCATCGCAACAGGAATACGTGACCGAACGTGAATGTCGAATCCCCGATCGGCAACACCGAGTTGGCGCACAATCAGCACCAGCGCTTCGCCAGCACCACCCCGTGCCGGGTTTTTCGCCGTAAAGCTTTGTTCGAGGCCCCAATCGGGTATGGACAAATTTATGCCGGCCTGCGTTTCTACAATCGCTGCCGTTACCGCAGCCTCAAGCGGCAACGCCAATACATGCCGGTCGTAAACGGCCGCATGTTCACCCAGGAGAATGACTTTGCCCGACGCCGTGCCGTGCGCTGCGTTCTCGAAAATACCGTCGGTATCTTTCGCTTTGGTTTTGCCCTGGAGCTCGTCAATGAGTTGATGCGCCTTCCAGTCTTTGACGTCCCCGCTGTCGACCATGCTGTCGACAACCTGATCAAAAAGCTCCGGTGGCGTTTCCGCGCTTGCGGCAACGCTGCGAGCGTGCAGGCTCATATGACCTTTTTGAATTCCCTCCGTAACAAGCGCCCCTAGCGCGGCGAAATTTTGTGCAAGGCCGACGGCACCCATGAGTTCGGCCAGCTCCGTTGCCGACTTTACCCCCGCAATCTTGAGTCCGATGGAAGCCGCAGGATTCGATTTCAGGGAGCCGCCGACCACGCCCACTTTTATGGGCAAGACAATTTCGCCGTGCAGATCACCGTTGGAATCGGTAGTCCAGCTCGTCAACGCGCGGTACGCGCCACCGCGAGCCGCATAAGCATGGGCGGCTGCCTCAACGGCGCGCCAGTCATTACCGGTAGCGATTGCGACGGCGTCGATTCCATTCATGATGCCCTTGTTGTGGGTGGCCGCCCGATACGGGTCTATATTCGCGATCTCGTTTGCCAGGACAATGCCATCACGCACGGCATCGGCAGAGAATCCCTCCCGGGCAAGCCCTGCCAGCGGTATCCTGACGCTCGCAGTCACGAGTGATTTGTCCGCCAGGTTTGAAAGGATTTTCAAGCAGGCCCTGCCCGACGCGATTGCTTCCACGCGTGGTGCAATTCCCTCACAAATCGTATTGACGGTATTCGCACCCATCGCATCCCGCGTATCGACGAGTACGTGTAATACGACGGTCCACTTACCGTCCGGCAAACGGTATTTAAAGAATTCGATTTCCCTGGCGCCACCCCCGCGGGCAAGAAGATTCGGTTGCAGGTCGTTTGCAAGTCCAATCAGCTCGTCCCTTGCAGCGTATAGCGCTTGCACTGCGGGATCTGGTTCCGCAATGTCGACCAGTTGAATCTGCCCGATAAGTACCGGGTCCATCGACGTGGCTTTGAAACCTCCGGCTAATCTGGCCGTTTTTGCCGCACTGCTGACGCCGGCCACCACAGATGGCTCTTCGACGACCATCGGCACGATGTAATCGCGGTCGTTGACGCGAAAATTGGGCGCGGTAGCGAACGGCAGTCCGAACACGCCGATCACGTTTTCTATCATCTTGTCGGCGAGTTCCGGCGTAAGTAACCGGCCGTCCTCCAGCAGCGCGCTCGCGTCCGACGCATCGATCAGCTTGCGAGCCACCAGCGCTTCGATTCTCTCTGCGATGCTCTTCCGATAGAAATCGGCTATTCGTGAATCACTCAATGAATTGCTCGGTTTTCAAAAAGTACGCCCCGCTCCTCCAGCAAGATGTCCAGTAATTGAAAGCCACCCTCCCCGGCGAGGTCTGTGAAATTTGCGATGGCCTGTCTGTCAGTGGCAAACACTATGCCGGTGTCGCCACCACCTGCGCCGCAGGGTTTGTAAACCACGTTTCGTTCTGCCGCGGCGTCCGCCAACTCCCTGTGCCCAGCATCAAATATGCCGAGATCATGGTCAACATCGAATTGCCTGAGGACGTCAATATAACGATGAAATTCCGCCAGCAGCTCGGCCGCGCTGCCTGCTACCCAGGTCTTTGCGGTCGCTTCCGATGCGTCGATCAGACTCGCCATGCTCGCCCCGGAGCTGCCATCTCGGCAGCCTTCATCGAGCTTCCTGAGCTTTTCGCTCGTGCTGACCGGCCGGCCGCTCCATAGCACCGCGTACTCGAGTCCGGTAGGCCAGGGTAATGAGCGGCCGACTCCAGATTCCTGCATACGGTACTCGATGACGCCGCCATTGAGGCTTGCCGCGATATCGACGCCACTTCCCCGGCCCTGCTGGAAAAGCCGGTGTGCTTTAACAGCCTGTATTCCTGCATCGCCAGGGTTGCCTGTCACGTCGAACAGCGCCGTGACCAGGGCAGTCGTCAGTGCCGCACTCGACCCGAGTCCGAGTTTCGCGTGGCTGACAGAATCGAGAAACTCTCCAGTATCCAGTTTGATATCGAACTCCCCGTTGATGCCGGTTGTCTTCCAGATTTGTTGCAGCAAATCGAGACCGCCCGCAGGCGGCTCGCTCCCGATCCACTCGAAGCTCCCGTTCCTGTCAGTTCGAAACTTCCACTCTCCGTCGATATATCCGATTGTACGTACCGTATGATAGTCGGTATCGACAGCGCCCACTGTGGCATGCGCCCGTCTGTTGATTGCCATGCAAATCGCGGGTGCTCCGTCGAGCACTGCGTATTCGCCACAAAGGACGATTTTTCCCGGGGCACTTACCACAGTGGTTGTCACGATTGCTCCAAAACACGTGCACCGTAACCGAGCCCGCTCACCAACGTCGTCACAACACCAGCCGTAGCGGAGAGCGCGTCTCTGACGGTCTCTTCGGCCGACGGCAGACAGACGGCCTTGAGTTGCGGCCCTGCGTCTATTGTAAAAAACACCGGCTCGGATTTTTTTTGCAGATCACGAATCGTCTCCATGCAGGCAACCGTCGCATTATTCCAGTAAACAACGGGAGGGCGTGAGGCCCACATCACAGAGTGCATCTTGAGGCAATTATGTTCGGAGACTGCCGCCAGTTGCTCGAAGTCCCGTTTGTCGACCGCCTCCCTCGCAGCGGCGAGGTCGTCGGGCTGGCGTTCAATCCAGCTATCGTAAAAAGGCGACGTCTTCGCGCCGCGAATCATTGCTTCTCCGGAACTCAGCGGTTTGGGCCCCGTCTCTGTGATCGCAACTATAACCTTGAGGGGCCAGTCCTCCGGACCGACAATCGAGCAGACATCAATACTCTCATCACCGGCAGACAGCTCGACGAAGCCTCCGTAAAACGACCGGGCGGCAGATCCGGACACGCTGCCTGCGATACGCGCCATCGTCAGGGTGTCGGCAGTTTGGCCCACTCTTTCATAGGTGGCCAGAACAAGCGCCGCGAATGCCGAGGCAGATGATGCGAGACCTGCTGCAAGCGGAAAATTTGACTCACTTTGGATTCTCGCGGCCGGTCGATCATCACCCGCAATCCGATCGATGCAGCTTGATACCCTCGGCAGCATCGCACTGTTCTGCTCGCCATTCACAACGAGTTCATCGGGCCCGGAATTCTCGAGGAAATCCACAGACATTCGCGAATAAAGCGCATCGAGCGTGATGGACAGCGAGCCAGCAGCCGGCAGGTTTCTGGCGACGTCGCGTTTGCCCCAGTATTTTACAAGCGCAATGTTCGGCTGAGCTTGTGACCACATTAGCATTGTCCGGAGATGGCGGGAGCCGGTTATTCGGGGGCGAGATTATATCCCAGCCCGTACAATGCACGAAGGCGGGACTTTCACACGCGGCCCGCTTTCAGTGTACGCTTGCCCAGGAAAAACACAGACGAGGACCGGTCATTGTCGACGCCATTCTCAGAACGAATTTCCGAGTATACGAGCCGCATTGCCGACAAGCTTGAAGGGGCATTGCCGGAATCGGGCGTGACTCCCAGTCGCCTCCACGAGGCGATGCGTTACTCCGTTTTGAATGGCGGCAAGCGTATTCGGCCGCTGCTCGTCTATGCCACGGGCGAATGCCTGGGCCTTGACGCCACCTGTCTGGATGCGCCGGCGATGGCAATCGAACTCATTCACGCATTCTCGCTCGTGCATGACGATCTGCCTTCGATGGACAACGATGACCTGCGGCGGGGACACCCGACCGTCCACCGGAAATTCGACGAGGCTACGGCGATCCTCGCTGCGGATGCGTTGCAACCGTTGGCGTTTCAGGTTCTGGCGGCCGCGCCCGGCGTCAGCCCGGACAAAATGATCCGCCTTGTCCGGGCAATCGCGAAAGCCTGCGGCTCGCTCGGCATGACTGGCGGACAATCGATTGATCTCTCATCGGAAGGCCGAACCTTGACGGAAGCGGAACTCGAACAGATGTATGAGTTGAAGACCGGTGCGCTCATAGAAGCCTCAGTCACGTCCGTGAGCTGTCTTGCGGATGACCTGCCGGCGGACCGGCAGGAGGCGCTCGTGCGTTTTTCCCGGAACATTGGCATGGCTTTTCAGATCAGGGATGACATCCTTGATGTGGAGGGAGAAACGGAAGTAATCGGTAAGCAAGCCGGCGCAGACAAGCGCCTGGCGAAAGCCACCTATCCGTTTCTTTTTGGCATCGAGGCCGCAAGACAGCGCTGCGAAACACTGCTGCGGGCCAGCTTGCAGGAACTCGAGGTATTCGGCGACGAGGCCGAGCCGTTGCGTTGGCTTGCACGTTACATCGTCGAAAGAGGCAGCTAGCTGTGACCCGGCCGGAGGGCGGACATATTCTGCATATTGATATGGACGCGTTTTATGCGTCCGTCGAACAACGCGACAACCCGTCGCTGCGCGGCAAGCCGCTCGTCGTTGGCGGCGGCAGCAATCGCGGCGTAGTTGCTGCCGCAAGTTACGAAGCACGTGAATACGGCATTTATTCCGCGATGCCTATGCGCGACGCATTGAGGCGTTGTCCCGATCTCCTTCGTGTGCCACCGCGAATAGGGCATTACAAATCCGTATCAGACAAGATATTCGCAATATTCCGTGACTTCACGCCGCTCGTCGAAGGACTGTCTCTGGACGAGGCATTTCTCGATGTCGCTGACAGTCTCGCGTTATTCGGTTCCGACATTCAAATCGCGAAGGAAATAAAGAAGCGCGTCGTAGACACGACTGCTCTCACCGCGTCGGTTGGCGTCGCACCGAACAAGCTGGTCGCGAAAATCGCGTCGGATCTTGACAAGCCCGATGGACTGGTAGTCGTCTCAGCCGAAGAAATCCGGTCCATCCTTGACCCGTTACCGGTCCACGTCATTCCGGGAATCGGCCGCAAGACGCTCGCCAGGCTCAGCGAAAAAGATATTGTGACTGTCGCCGATCTGCGCCTCGCTTCCAACCGGGATCTTGAGTCAATATTCGGACGATTTGCGCAAAAGACGCGCGACCGGGCATCCGGCATCGATTCCCGGCCGGTCGTACCGTCGCGCCCGGAGAAATCGATCAGCGCCGAGGAAACATTCGATTCGGATTTGACTGAGACGAATGCGATGGACCGGCAATTGATGCGTCTTACCGAGCGGACTGCCAGCCGCCTGCGCAGCAAAGAGCTGGTCGCCGGCACCGTTCAGGTGAAAATCAGACAGGCGGATTTCACTACCTTCACACGCCAGCGGGCACTGCGACCGCCAGGTAACGGCACGGACCAGATTTTCGAGACGGTGAGGACCTTGCTTCGTCAGTGGCTTGCCGAGCACCCGGGCGCCAGAATACGGCTGCTCGGAGTCGGTGGCAGCGATCTCTCCGGGGCGGAACAACGCGATCTGTTTGCCGACGATGCCATGCCTGCAAGCTCGCCCCTGGACGAGACGGTCGACAAGATCCGCGACCGCTTCGGGAAGTCCTCGGTCAATCGGGCGCGGACCTTGGATTCGGGCCAAATCAGGTAGAATCGGCGTTGTCGTGCAATATTCGGGGCCAGGAATCCTCGCCAAACCATGTACACAAAATTCTTTGGGCTGACTGAAAAGCCCTTCGCGATCACCCCCGATCCTCGTTATCTGTTCATGAGCGAACGGCACAGCGAGGCATTGGCGCATCTCGTGTATGGCATCTCCGAAAGCGGCGGATTTATTCAGCTGACGGGTGAAGTCGGCACTGGCAAGACTACGCTCGTTCGCACTGTCCTCGGCCGCCTGCCGGCTGAAGTCGATGTCGCGCTCATTCTTAACCCGCAGCTAACCGAATTGGAGTTCCTGATCGCCATTTGCCAGGAACTGAGCATTTCGCTTCCGGAAGACAAGCACAGCGCCATAGCGCTTGTAGATGCCTTGAATCGCCATCTGCTGGCAGCGCACGCCCGCGGCCGTCGCACGATTCTGCTTGTTGATGAGGCGCAGAATCTGTCGACCGGCGTGCTTGAACAACTTCGCCTGTTAACCAATCTCGAGACTGCAAAACAGAAACTGCTGCAGGTTATTCTCATCGCACAGCCAGAACTTCGTGACACGCTTGCGCGCGATGAGCTCCGTCAACTGGCGCAGCGTGTGACTGGCCGTTACCACCTCGAGCCGTTATCGCGTGACGAGGCAGGCCTGTATATCGACCATCGGCTCAAAGTCGCGGGCGCCCTCGGTGAGATCTTCGACGCGGAAGCCAAGCTGGAAGTATTTAATCTGTCGGGCGGCGTGCCACGCATCATGAACGTGATCTGCGACCGGGCGATGCTTGGTGCCTACAGCCGTGAAACGAGGAAGATTGGCAAGCGTCTCGTTGGCAGGGCTGCGGCCGAGGTATCCGGGCAGAAGTATGCGACCGGCCTGCTCAGATGGGCCGTACCGGTTTTCGGAATCGTCGGGGCAGGCATCATTGCCCTGGGTCTCTGGTCTTTGGCAAATCAGCAGGAACAACGACCGTCCGAGGTGCTTTCCGTGCCGCTGGAAACCCGAAATACAGAGTCCGGGAATAAGGCAATGCGGCCCGAACCGGCCGAAGAAGCCGGCGACAGCACGGACCAGCAGCCCGCTACCGCGTCACTCGAGGATTTGTTGATCGACGCAAGCGGGTTCACCGACACCAATTCCGCGATGGCGACTCTGTTTGGCCTGTGGGGCATCGAATATCAGGCCGGCGACGGGACGGCGTGCTCGCAGGCCGAGTCGGCGGGCCTGAGTTGCCTGTTCCAGAGAGGTTCGTGGACCGGCATTCGCCAGCTCGACCGGCCGGTGATGCTGACGCTGACAGACAGGAATGGCAACACTCATCAGCCGGTTCTCGCGTCTCTGGACGGTGAGAAAGGTGAGCTCGCACTCGGCGAGGCTCGCATTATTCACTCGATCGAGGAGATCTCGAAGCTCTGGTTTGGTGAATATCTGCTGATCTGGCGCCCCCCCAACGGCGATGGCAAGGCGATCAAGCCCGGCATGCGTAACGAAAACGTCCGCTGGCTGCGACAGAGCCTTGCCGCGATTGATACTGACTACAAGCCGGAAACAGGCCCATCTGCGGGGCTCGATTACTTCGACAAGGAACTCGAAGAGAGACTGAAGGACTTTCAGCGGCAGCACCGTCTGAAGGTCGACGGCCTTGCGGGACAACAAACCCAGATCATCATCAATTCGTCGCTCGCGCCGGATAGCATGCCACGGCTGACGATGAACTGATAATGATATGAATCACACAGGGAACTACTGATGTCATTTATCCTGGATGCGTTAAAGAAATCTGAAACCGAGCGTCAGCGACAGAATGCGCCTGGTTTCGCTGACGTACCCGATGGGGCGGACCCGCCGCGTGCTCCGCGCTGGCTATGGGTACTCGGCGGTTTGCTTGCTGTAAACCTGATCGTGGTGTCAGGAATGATGCTCCGACCCGACCCGCGGCCGGAAACGGACGCAACTGCAACTGACGAAGCAATACCGAACGAAGGCCAGCTTGAGCATGAGGCATCGTTCTCAGAAATAGTTGAGCAGGCGAAGAACGCGCAACCGCCGCGAGTGGCTGACGCCACAGCGAAAAAATCACCGGGCGACGCCCCTGTGGCAGAAGCAAGCCCTGTGTCAAACCCGAAACCAACGGCAATGATTACGGAATCGTATGCGACGTTCAATGATCTGCGAGCGAATGGAACCCTCGTATTACCGGACTTGCACCTGGACATCCATGTCTACAGTGATCAGCCCGCAGCGCGATTCGTGTTCGTCAACATGAACAAATACCGGGAACAGGCACGACTGGCGGAAGGCCCCCTGGTGAAGGAGATTACGCCGGAAGGTGTCATCCTGGAGCATCTCGGCAACGGCTTTCTCCTGCCCCGCGAATAACGATTTGCAAGACTAACCAGTGGCCCAACAACGCTATAGTGATGGGCCACTAGCCCGCAAGCGCTTCACCGACCGGTTTGACCAGTTCGGCCCCTTCGTTCCTCGCGTTATTGACGCGCCTGTCGACCGGCCAGGCCCGAAACCCTGCGATTAATTCGGCGGCCTCGGACAATACTTGCTCATCGCCGTCCAACCAGCGGTCGCCGGCATCTTTCTCGAGCACCACAGGCATCCTGTCATGCAGCTTGCTCATGAACTTGTTGGCGGCAGTTGTGATGATTGTCGTGCTTTGTACTGACTCATCCGAGTCCTTGGCGTGCCAGTCCTCCCACAAACCGGCAAACGCGAACGGTGCGCCGCTGGCAAGAGAAATATAATATGGCGTCTTGCCGTTGGCTTCCTTGCGCCATTCATAAAATCCGTCTGCGAGTACGAGACATCGCCGCTTCCGGTAAGCCGCGCGAAACGACGGTTTCTCCGCAACTGTTTCGGCACGTGCGTTGATCATGCGATTGCCAATCGACGAATCCTTTGCCCAGAAGGGAACCAGACCCCAGCGCAGCATTGCGAGTTCGCGTGTTTCCTGGGCACTCACCCGAACAGCGGCAATCATTTGGGTCGGCGCGATGTTATAGCGTGGTTTCAGATCCACGGCGCCCGTGGCACCGAATAGCGCCGCGGTCGCTTCACTGGGAGAATAGAATGCGAACCTTCCGCACATTTTTACTCTCTGATGCCCACGCCGCGATTCAGCAGCGCCAGGCTAACGGAGAAAAGGCCGATAACAAAAAGCCCGACAATCAGATAAGCATAAGTGATATTAATATCGGATACCCCGAGGATGCCGTAGCGAAACGCGTTCACCATATAGATGATCGGATTGGCGAGTGATACTTTTTGCCAGAACTCCGGTAACAGGGAAATTGAATAAAACACGCCGCCCAGATACGTCAATGGCGTCAAAACGAAGGTCGGCACAATCGAAATGTCATCGAACTTTCTTGCGAACACGGCATTGATAAATCCTGCCAGCGCGAAAACTGTTGACGACAGAATAACGATCGATAATGTGATCAGTGGATGCTGTACCTCAAGTTTTGTAAAAAACAGTGCAACAATCGTAACGAACACTCCCACCAGCAGGCCTCGAAACACCCCACCTGCCACATGACCCATGATTACGGTCGCGTTCGACATCGGTGATACCAGCATCTCCTCGATATGCCGTCCGAATTTGGCGCCGAAGAAAGACGAAACGACATTGCCGTAGGAAGTGGTGATGACCGACATCATGATCAGGCCGGGGGCGATATATTGCATATAGTCGAAGCCGCCCATGCTACCGATTCGCCGCCCGATCAGATTGCCGAATATGATGAAATACAGCGTCATCGTAATGGCCGGCGGAACGATGGTCTGAATCCAGATCCGTATGATGCGGACGATCTCCTTGCGAACAAGGGTCTTGAGACCGATCCAGTTGAGTGTCAGGTCCATCATTTTGTCGCGTTACGGCGTGGAGCCGATCGCCGCGCTGTTGTTACGCTGCTTCTTCTCGACGATTCCCATGAATAGTTCTTCCAGGCGGTTAGCCTTGTTTCTGAGGCTCACAACTCTGATTCCCAGCCCGCTCAGTATGGCGAAAAGACTATTCAGATCATGTCCCGTGTCGATGGCTACTTCGAGTTCGCACGGATCGTTCAAATGTGTCTCGAAACCCGGAAGCTCGGGAGTTTCGGTCAATGCTTCGCCAAGACTCAGGACGAAAACCTCGCGTTGCAGTTTTCTTAACACGGTGCTCATGCGCGCATCCTCGATAATCTCACCCTCATCGATAATTGCCACATGTCGGCAGAGCCTTTCCGCTTCCTCGAGGTAATGCGTGGTCAGAATGATCGTCGTCCCTTCGTTGTTGATGCGGCGCAGATACCCCCACATGGAACGGCGAATTTCGATATCGACGCCGGCAGTGGGCTCATCGAGTATCAGCAGTTTGGGCTCGTGGATCAGCGCTCTCGCGATCATCAGGCGCCGCTTCATACCACCGGAAAGACTTCTTGCCTGGTCGAAACGGCGGTCCCAGAGTTTCAACTCGGAGAGATATTCGTGGGCGCGCTGCAAAGCCAGCTTGCGCTCTATCCCGTAATAGCCGGCCTGGTTGACCACGATATTCAGCACGGTGTCGAACAGGTTCAGATTTATCTCCTGTGGCACGAGGCCGATGCAGGATTTGGCAGCTTCGAGTTGATGGTCGATGCTGTGTCCGAAGATCTCGACTTCACCGCTGGTCTTGTTGACGAGCGAACAAATGATGCCGATTGCCGTGGTCTTGCCTGCACCATTGGGACCGAGGAGTGCATAGAAATCGCCTGCTTTGACAGCGAAGTCGATTCCTTTCAGCGCCCGGTTGCCGTTCGAATAGGTCTTGGTAAGTTTCTTGATCGACAGTGCTCGCATGGCGACGCATATTGTATACGCGGCGGCTATGACGGTGTCGAATAATGACTTTCTAGTGCTTCGACTCGTCTGCCACTTTGAGCGCCGGGCTGCGTGACGCACAGGCGGCGGCCGACCACGCGGCCGGCGCAGATTGCCGGGTCAGAATGGACTGCAATGCACTGATATGCGCTGCATGACGGGTCTCTGTCTCGTTGCTCAATCCGTTATCGAGAAGTTTTTGCCAAATTTCAGCGTCATGCTGTGCTCGTAGCACCAGCAGGTCGGAGCGGTGTCCGGCAACTGCCAGGATGTGGAAGATGGTCCGCTCGGTGATTTGTTCGCACCAATGTGTGCTGGCCCCGCAAAGGAGACGCGCCGCAAACGGGTTCCGATCGGCAAGCTGCCATACAAATCCCAGACCCGCGGATACGAGACGGCCGACGTCATCTGTCGCTTTCATGGGTAAAGCGAACAGGTCGCGGGTTCTGTCGTCGGCCAATACCTTCTGCCAGAAGCCGTCGTCACGTTCTCGAAACGAAAACAGCAGAAACGGCGTCGCTGCCAGGCGCCCGATCTCATGGTGACCAAGGCGTCGTAAACGCCAGCCAAGCTCTTGCGGCAGT
>JAZFPY010000009.1:0-7040 GCA_036444875.1 Woeseiaceae bacterium
CCTTTCCGCGGCACAATAACTTGTTGCTGCGGCATTTTCTTGCCATCAAGCTGTACCTGGCAGAGTGCCAGCCGGTGACCATCCGTGGCTACTGCCCGCAGATGCTTGCCGTCCGTTTCAACAAGCAGGCCATTCAGGTAGTAACGAACATCCTGCTGTGCCATTGAGAAATGCGTTTTATCCAGCAGCGTCGCGAGCGTCGCCTGAGGCAAAGTCAAGGTCTGCCCGGCGTTAATATCCTCGACCGTGGGAAAATCAGCTGCCGGCAGTGTCGTCAATGTAAACTTGCTTCTACCCGATTTGATGCTGAGCTTTTCGCCGCTTAACTGTATGACGAGCTCCGCTTGTTCCGGTAAGGCCCGGCAGATATCCAGCAGTTTCCGGCCTGCCACCGTGATTTCCCCGGCTCCTCCTACTTCAGCTTCGGCACTCGCGACCAGTTCAACCTCCAGGTCCGTTGCTGTCACTGATACGCGATCGTCCTTGGCGACCAGCAAGACATTCGCGAGTATAGGCATCGTTTGCCGGCGTTCTACAACACCAATAACGGCTTGTAAGGGCTTCAACAATGCTTCGCGACCAGCGGTAAATTTCATTAATTTTTCCTGTTAATAAATATTGGAATTTTTGCCTTATTATTATTATTAGCAAAGCAAAGGCCTGTGGATAAGTATAACTTATCGTTAAAAATCAATAGCTTATAAACAAGTTTGGGGTGTCTGCAGACATGTAACAGTTGCGATAAGGATGTGGATTTCCTGTGGATAACTTCACTTGATTTTTTATCCACCGCTTATACACATCATCCTGTCAGAGTTCTCAACAAATTTCGATAGTCATCGTCTATGCGTTTTTCGGTATTACGCAGCATCGTGATGCGCCGGCAACCATGCAAAACTGTCGTGTGATCGCGTCCACCAAAAGCATCACCAATTTCAAGCAAGCTGTGGTTTGTAAGTTCCTTGGCGAGACTCATTGCTATTTGCCTGGGTCGGGCAATCGATCTACTGCGTCTCTTTGACAGCAAGTCCGCCAGGCGAATTTTGAAATACTCTGCGACGGTTTTTTGAATATTTTCTATAGAAACCAGCCGATCCTGCAACGCCAGTAAATCCTTGAGCGCTGTTTTCGTAAATTCCAGATCAATAGGCCGACCGGTGAACAGAGAGGTGGCCATCACCCGGCGCAGCGCCCCTTCGAGTTCACGTACATTCGAGCGAATTCGTTTAGCGATAAAAAAAGCGACTTCCTCCGGTAGCGTTACGCCTTCGATGGCAGCTTTACTCATTAGAATTGCCACTGAGGTTTCCAGTTCCGGTGGCTCGATGGAAACGGTTAGCCCCCAGCCAAAGCGGGACTTTAATCGTTCTTCGAGACCGTTGACTTCTTTTGGATACCGGTCGCAGGTCAAGATGATTTGTCGATGTCCCTCGAGAAGGGCATTAAAAGTGTGAAAGAACTCCTCCTGCGAGCGGTCTTTACCGGCAAAGAACTGAATATCATCGATTAACAAAGCATCCAGTGAGCGGTAGAAGCGCTTGAAATCTGAAATCGTGTTGTGCTGCAAGCCTCTGACCATATCACCCACAAAGCGCTCGGAATGGAGGTAGCTGACTCTTGCGGAGGGATTATTTGCCAGTAAGGCATTGCCGACAGCTTGCATCAGATGCGTTTTGCCAAGACCGACGCCGCCGTAAATGAAGAGCGGATTATACGAGGTACCCGGGTTCGCCCCTACCTGGGTGGCAGCGGCTTTGGCGAGCTGATTGCTCTTGCCCTCTACAAAGGTATCGAACGTAAAGGTCGGATTGAGCCGGCTTGCAATCGGCGCAACGCGCGCTGCTTGCAATTTCCTTACAGCACCATCACGGTCGGCTGCGGCCGTTTGCCGCGAGCCGACCTCCAGAACCGGGTCAAGCCGGCCCTTGAGAAGCCCGTTGATTTTCTCGAGATAGTGCCGCTCGATCCACTTGATGACAAATTGATTTGGTGCCAACAGTCGTAATACACGGCCGTCTTCGACGGCCTGAAGAGGCCGAATCCACGTATTAAATTCCTGCTCCGTAAGCTCGGCCTGTAAGGCGCCGACGCACCGGCTCCAGTGAGTGGCTTCAGCCTGCAACAAGGATCCCTCAACGGTCATTTGGATCAGACACAAAAATCGATAAAGACCAAGCAGTCTATAACGTCTATCCGGGCTTCGCCAGAGACCGGTAAAATTCAATTAAATTGTCGCTTGGGAGATTCCCGGGCCTTATTCTATTGACACAATTTTCTCTCCCGCGTACCCTTGCCGGCCTTCTTTTTGAGCAGCCCTCTTGAGGTTGCAGCACCTCCAGGATTGAGGCAAATGAAACGCACGTTCCAGCCCAGCCGAATCAAGCGGGCACGCACACACGGCTTTAGAGCGCGCATGGCGACCAAGAGCGGGCGGCAAATCCTGAATCGCCGACGCGCGAAACGGCGTGCGCAGCTGTCGCCGTAAAATAGCGCGCATCGTGCACAATAGAACTGAAGCGCCGAGCCGCGATCTCCGTTACGACTGACAATAAGCCAAAGAAGGAAGACATTTCGAGCCGCCGGTTTACCCGAGAAACCCGGCTGCTTGACGCGGGCTCTTTCCAGCGCGTATTCGAGAAATCGAACCGGAGTCGTGACACACTGTTCACTGTACTGTCACGAGCGAACGGCAGGAAGGCCGGCAGGCTGGGCCTTGCGATCTCCAAGAAAAACTGCCGTTTAGCGGTCCAGCGAAACCGCCTGAAGAGAGTCGTTCGCGAATCCTTCCGCCAACACAAAGAGGCATTAGGCGGGCTGGATGTCGTGGTCATGAGCCGGTCGACCGCAAGCCGGGCGAGCAACAGGACGCTTTTTGACAGCCTGGCCGGACACTGGCAAAAATGCCGAACCGGGAACACCAGGCCTGCCGGCGCACAATAGAGAGCCAAATGGATAATCAACGACTGCTGGTGTGGGCCGCCTTCGGGCTTTTGGTCTGGTTTACGTACCAGCAATGGATGCAGGATTATGGGCTCCCGCCGGGGGCAGCTGTGGCGCCGCCCGTCAGTGAAGAGTCCCTGTCGCCGGTCACTCAAGACAGTGAGTTGCCGGCTTTGCCGGAGGCGACCATTGATGCTCCGGTAGTGGAGGCGGCTCCCGAGCTGCCCGAAGTTGCCGCGGTCGAGGCCGCCGCCGGCCTCATACGGGTAAGCACGGACGTCTTCGATATTGAGATCGATACGCGTGGCGGCACTATTCGTAAAGCAGAGCTGCGCAACTATCCGGTAGCCAAAGACCAGCCCGATACACTTGTCGAGCTCCTCAGCCCACAGCCAGCGAATCTCGGACTCATCCAGTCGGGACTGCGTACGGCCGGCGGCGGCCCGGAAGCGAATCACCTGGCTAACTTCTCGAGCAGCAGAAGCGCTTACGCGCTGCGCGGTGAAGATGAACTTATCGTGCCCCTGAGCTGGACCGATGGCAACGGCGTCACCGTTATCAAGCAATATCGTTTCACACCCGGCAGTTATGTGATCGACCTGCAGCACAAAGTAATCAATCGAAGCGCTGACGTGTGGCGCGGTGCAGAATATGTGCAGATCCAGCGGCGTTCGTACCCGGTCGAGCGCTCGATGTTCAATGTTGATACCTATTCATTCGATGGGGCCGTCATATACGACGGCGACAAGACAGAGAAAATCAAGCGGGACGATCTGCTATCGGACGGCCCGTTTTCTGCATCTGCACAGGCTGGCTGGATCGCTACAATTCAACACCACTTTCTGAGTGCCGTCGTGCCAACGACGGAAGAGCCCTATCGGGTCAACATCGCACAGAAAGGCGACGTGGCTGTGGCGAGCATGATCGGCCCGGCGCGCAGCGTTGCGCCTGGCGCTGACACGACTTTTGATACGACCTTGTTTGTCGGTCCGAAGTTGCAGAGCCAACTCGAGGAAGTCACTGAAAGCCTCAAGCTGACCGTTGATTACGGCTGGCTGACCATTCTGTCGCAACCGCTCTTCTGGTTGTTGAACAAGGTTCATGCGGTTCTGCAAAACTGGGGGCTGGCGATTATTTTCGTGACGATTCTCATCAAGCTCGCTTTTTACAAGTTGACACAGGCCAGCGGCCGCTCGATGGCAAAGATGCGAACCATTCAGCCGCGCATGAAAGCGCTGCAGGAGCGCTACAAAGACGATCGCCAGCAACTCAGTCAGGCGATGATGGAGCTCTACAAGCGGGAGAAGGTCAACCCCGCGGCCGGCTGTTTGCCGATACTGATTCAGATGCCGTTCTTTCTCGCATTTTACTGGGTGCTTCTGGAAAGCGTTGAAATGCGTCAGGCGCCATTTGCGCTGTGGATTACGGACCTGTCATCCCGGGACCCGTATTTCATCTTGCCGCTCATCATGGGTGTCGCGATGTTGCTGCAAACGAAGCTCAATCCGGCGCCGGCGGATCCGGTTCAGGCCAAAGTCATGCAGATCATGCCGATCATGTTTACCGGGTTTTTTGCATTCTTCCCGTCAGGCCTTGTGCTGTATTGGGTGACCAATACGATCTTGTCGATCGCGCAACAATGGCGCATCAATAAAATCGTGGAAGAGGAAAGCAAGAAAGGGAAGGGCAAGGCCAAGGACAAGGACAAGGCCAAGGACAAGGACAAGGATAAGGCCAAGGACAAGGACAAGGGCAAACCAAAAGCCTGATCACGGAGGGTTTGTGAGCGACAAGCCTGACTACCTGCACGATACGATCGTC
The DNA here is from genome assembly GCA_036444875.1 of Woeseiaceae bacterium. GTDB lineage: Bacteria > Pseudomonadota > Gammaproteobacteria > Steroidobacterales > Woeseiaceae > JACZWL01. The sequence continues at coordinate 4,762 of JAZFPY010000009.1, forward strand.
GCGGCGGCCACACCCGCCGGCGTCGGCGGCATCGGTATTGTGCGCATCTCCGGCGCGGCCGTGCCGCAAATAGCCGGGAAAATGCTCGGTGGCCTGCCACCACCGCGCGTGGCGAGCCTGAGGGAATTTCATGATGCGGCAGGCGAGCCGATAGATACCGGCCTGGCGCTTTATTTCCCTGCGCCCGGATCGTTCACAGGCGAGCCGGTGCTCGAGCTGCATGGCCACGGGGGGCCGGTCGTCATGGCGCTTCTGGTCGATGCCGCAGTTTCACTGGGTTGCCGGCAGGCAGAACCGGGTGAGTTTTCGAAGCGAGCCTTTCTTAACGACAAACTCGACCTCGCCCAGGCCGAAGCAATTGCCGACCTCATTGGCAGTGGCACAGCACAGGCAGCAAGGGCGGCGCTTCGTTCTTTGTCGGGAGCGTTTTCAGCCGCGGTCGATGCGCTGCAGGAGCAACTTATCAGGCTGCGACTGCATGTAGAGGCGGCGCTTGATTTTCCCGAAGAAGAAATCGATTTTCTCTCTGACGAACAACTGGCCGCACGAATCGACGATTGTGATGCTGCGTTTGCAGCGCTTGGAGAAGGAGCGCGCGCCGGCCGACTGCTCAGGGACGGTTATCAGGTAGTCATTGTCGGGCGTCCGAATGTCGGCAAGTCGAGCCTGCTCAACCTCCTTAGCGGCCAGGAAGCGGCAATTGTCACCGAAGTGGCCGGGACCACGAGAGACATATTGCGAGAGCAGATCAACGTCGACGGTCTGCTAATCGAACTGATTGACACAGCGGGCCTCCGGGATAATCCGGATCAGATCGAGGCGGAGGGAATCCGACGGGCGCGCGCAGCAATCAAAAGCGCAGATGCTGTCCTGTGGATTCAGGACGCGAGCGCGAAAGAAAACGCGATAGAAAATGAATCGCTGTCGGCACTGGGTGAAGACTTGCCGGCCAATGTACCGGTCATCACCGTGCGCAACAAAACAGACCTGACCGATGAAGACCCGGGCTTACAGTACCAGCAGCCGCTGACGCTGAATATTTCTGCAAAAACAGGCGCCGGCACAGACGCCCTCCGGGAACAAATGCTGAAGCTTGCCGGCCACAAGGATTTGGGAGAGGGGGCCTTCACGGCACGACGCCGGCACATCGATGCGCTGGGGCGGGCGGAGGCGCATTTCCAGGCAGGCCGCAACGCGCTGGAGGAAGCAAAGGCGGGTGAGCTGCTTGCCGAAGAACTTCGACTTGCCCAGGAAGCGCTGGGCCAGATTACCGGCTCGTTCACGAGCGACGACCTGCTTGGGAAAATCTTCTCGGCGTTCTGTATCGGCAAATAGGTCTAGTTCCGAGGGCGTCCATATTTGTCCACTAGACTAACAACATGCGCAAAATTTGGTTGATTTGCAGTCCTGTAGAGTCTTGTATTGTCCAAGGGAATCCGGTTAAATGAGTTCCCAAGATTGTTCCCATATCAACTAGGCTGTATGACTAGGGAACAATTTGGCGAAACAGTGGTTACGGAGATTGTTCCCAAAAGTGCAGTGATGCCTCTATCTGATACTACTCTACGCAGACTAAGACCGCGAGCCAAGGCATATTCTCAGTCCGATGGCGGCGGTCTATTTATTGAAGTAATGCCCGGAGGAAGGCGCACTTGGCGTATGCGCTACCGCCTAACCGGCCGCCAAGAGAAAGTGACGTTTGGTGAATATCCTGCTATCGGATTGGGGCAGGCTCGGCTTCTCCGAGAGGAAGCCAAGGCAAAGATTTCCCGGGGCGAATCGCCAATGAAAGCGAAGCGGGCGGAAAAATCAGCACAAAGTGATTCTGATGTTATCGAGGTATTTGCAGAAGAATGGATGAGAGAGGTCGTTGATAAGACCAACAAGAATCCCCGAAATATCCGCCGAGTGCTAAACAAGGATGTTATCCCGGCCATTGGGAATAAGCGGCTGTCGGATGTGGATGTTAATGACGTACTGCAAATAACAGACCGCATCAAAGCCAGGGGGGCAGATCAGGCAGCTTTGCTCACGCGAAACGTGCTGAAAAGAATGTTCGCTTATGGCATTGCCCGACAAAAGACGACGTTCAACCCTGCGGCTGCTATTGAGGCTCGCTTTATTGCCCAGGCAAAAAGTAGAGATGTTGCGCTAGAGTCCGAGGAAGTGGGCAAGATTTTACGGGCTTTCTACACTTCCTCAATGAGGAGATCCCACAAGCTTGAATTACACCTGCTTATCTTGTGCATGGTCAGAAAATCAGAACTAACAGATGCTAA
>JAZFPY010000010.1:0-4350 GCA_036444875.1 Woeseiaceae bacterium
TTGCTTGAGTCGTTCGTGACATCAGCCACACATCCCGAAGGGTTGTTCCTGCCCGAGACCTACCGGTTTCCAAAACGCACAAAGGACGTGGAAATTCTCAGGCAGGCATTCGAGCTGATGCAGAATACGCTTGAAGCCGAGTGGGCCGACCGCGATGAAGGGCTGCCTCTAAACAGTCCCTACGAAGCACTGATTCTCGCTTCGATTATTGAAAAAGAAACCGCGCGTGCGGACGAGAGATCGAAGATATCGGGCGTTTTTGTCAGAAGGCTGCAAAAACGCATGCGTCTGCAGACAGATCCTACGGTTATCTACGGTATCGGTGAGTCTTTCAATGGAAACCTGACGCGGCGCGACCTGAAAACCGACACACCGTACAACACGTACACACGGACAGGGTTGCCGCCGACGCCGATCGCTTTGCCGGGCAAAGCCGCGATCAACGCGGCTTTGCATCCTGCCCCGGGCGCCGAGCTCTATTTCGTCGCGACGGGGCTTGGCGATGGTGGTCACCAGTTCTCGGAGACGAAAGAGCAGCATGATGTTGCGGTCAGGGAGTATCTTGTCAGGCAGCGTGCCGCAAGAAACAAGCAGCAGGGACAATAATGCATCGAGGTAAGTTCATAACCGTTGAGGGCATCGAGGGTGTCGGGAAGTCGACCAACATCGACTTTCTTTCAGGTTTGATCGAGGAAAACGGATTCTCCGTCTTCCGTACGCGCGAGCCGGGTGGCACGCCGATGGCCGAACGCATTCGTGAGTTGCTACTTGAGCACGGCGAGGAGTCGATGACCGATATCGCGGAGCTGCTGTTGTTTTTCGCAGCCCGGTCGTTACATATCAGCAATGCCATCAGGCCGGCGCTCGATGCCGGCCAGTGGGTAGTATGCGACAGGTTTACAGACGCGAGCAGGGCATACCAGGGCAACGGCCGTGGACTCAATCAGACGAAGATCAGTACGCTCGCGGATTGGGTTCAGGAGGACTTGCAGCCCGACCTGACGATATTGCTCGATGCACCGGCAGAGGTCGGCATGGACAGGGCAGGGCGAAGAGGTGCCGCTGATCGGCTCGAGATCGAAAAAACCGACTTTTACGCCCGGGTCCGGGAAGGATATCTTGCCCTGGCTGAGTCGGAGCCGGACCGATTTGCCATCATCGATGCGAGTCTGCCTTTGGACCAGGTGCAGGCCGCGATCAAGGAAATCGCGAACCGGCTCTATGAAGAGAATTAACATTAATAATACAAAATAAATAGCTGAAAAATGGAACTTAACTGGCTAAATCAGTTTGCCAATTCTTGGCGCAGAAGTGCCGAACAGGGCCGGATTCCGCATGCTGTGATGCTCTTGGGTGCCGCCGGCGTCGGCAAACGCTGCGCGGCCGCCTGGATTGCCAGGCAGCGGCTGGGCATCGGAGATTGCGGTGATTTGCCGGCGTACCCTTTCACCATCCCCGAACACGCTGATCTGCGGTGGATTAATCCCCCTGAAGAAAAACACACCATCGGCATCGAGCAGATACGTCAGCTCGTGGCGGATCTCAGCCTGACCAGTTTTGCGGGGGGCGCCAAGGTCGCTGTCGTTGAGCCAGCCAATGTGATGACTGCAAACGCCGCCAACAGCCTGCTAAAAACGCTGGAAGAGCCGCCGGGCGACGCATTAATCGTGCTGGTTGTAGACAAAACCGGACGCTTACCGGCGACGATTTTCAGCCGCTGCCAGCGGCTCACCATTCCGGTCCCGCCTGAGTCAGAGAGCCTGGCATGGCTCGACCGCCTGCAACCGGCCGTAAGCTGGCCCCAGGCGCTGCGGGCGGCAGGCAATGCGCCACTGGCGGCTATCGTGGCTTCTGAGCGCCTTGAGGCCACGGAAGCGATGTCCCGCGATTTCCGGGCATTATCCGGGAAACAGGCGGCACCGCTGGATGTGGCGGCAAAATGGGCAAAATACGAGCCGGAATTTGTCCTGGACTGGCTCTGCCGGGAGATTCAGAAGTGCATAGTCGGCGCGTTCGGAGCCGGCATGCCGGCCGCCGACCGGGCCGTCGGCGATTCTGTGCTGAAGCGCATAGACAGACGAAATATGTTCTGTTATCTAGATATTATCAATCGGCTGCGAGGCCAGCCGGTGGGTTCGTTTAACGTGCAGCTGACGCTCGACAGCCTGTTGATTGACTGGGCTGAAGATTTGCTTGATTGCAGCTACTCTTCAGGTCTCAGGCCTTTTTGACGGCATCGAAAACAAGGTAAACAGCGGATGACCAAACCTGGATTACTGACATTGACAATCAAGGACAAGAGCGCCCTGTACCTGGCGTATATGCCCTTCATAATAAATGGCGGCCTGTTTATTCCGACAAACAGCTCGTACCGTCTCGGAGATGAGGTGTTCATGCTTCTGAACCTGATGGGGGAAGACGAAAAAATTCCCGTCGCCGGCACCGTTATCTGGATGACGCCGAAAGGCGCGCAAGGCAAGCGAACGACCGGAATCGGTGTGCAGTTCAGCGACCAGGACCAGGGGAATACGCAGAAGAAGATCGAGAATTACTTGGCGGGGGCACTAGGCGGCGACAAGCAAACGCACACGATGTAGTGCTTGACGTTAGAAAAATGGGGACGGACCCCATTTGCTGCACGACTGAATAATAATTTGCTTTTGCGTTAAGCGGGGTCCGTCCCTATTTTTCTATTAGCGACGCACGGAATTAATCCCGTCTCTCAGGACGTACGCTTTGTAGCCCCGCTCACTCAGAATGTAAGCGCCGGCTGAACTACGCCGTCCCGTGTCGCAACACAGAATATAATTCGTGTTTTCGTCAAGCGTGCTCATTTTCAATCGAATAAAGTAGAGCGGAATATTAATTGCCCCATTCAAGTGATCGTTTTCGAATTCGCTCGGTAGCCTGACATCGAGCCACTTTCCGCCGCCCTTAATGATATCTTCTGCTTCCGCCATGCTGATCCAGTCGAGCATCGGTTCATTGAGCAGGCGTTTGAAGTCTTCTTTGCCGAGACGCATGATGGCGCCATCGGTCGTCATCGTGACCGTTGCGTTTCGCTTTGCGTCGGATATCAGCGCTTCTTCGCCGAATGTGTCGCCAACGGCAATCTCGGCTAGCTTGATGCCGTCCTTGTTCAAAGGTGTTTCCCGGGTGACAAGACACTTGCCGCTCGTCAGCACATAAAAGTAATCGCCTTCGGTGCCTTGCTTTAGAACAACGTCACCTGCCTTGTAGTTGATCTGTTGCATGCGCATGAAAATCGCCTGGATATTGGCCGGCGGAATCTTATGAAATGCTTTTGTCTGCAGCAGCATCGTCATCCAGTCCTCGCCGCCCTCGTCTTCAGCCTCACCCTGGAGTTCCGATACTTCGTAGGAGCCCGTCTGATCCCAGGTCAGCATGACGTCGAGCAGGTCACTGTCGATCGAGATGTACTGGACCCTGTTGCGGGCCCTCCCGGTTACTCTGCGCGGAAATATGGCGGCAACCGGGTTTCGGGCAATGTCGCTGCCACCCTCGATGATTTCCTTGACCTTACCCTGGTCGTCAATGAGTTCGAGAGAGCCGGTCACGACATAGATCGTGCGCCTCTCGGTATCGCCTTCCTTGAACATGAGTTGCTGGGGCGACAGCTCGCGGACCTGGACTTTTCGTGCCAGGGCAGCAAGATTGTCGCGCTTCAGACCATCCAAAGGCGAAAATTTCTTGAGCAGGTTTATGTCTATCTGCTCATTCGTCATTGGTCATCCTGTCATTTATCGATTTAACGTTATTAATTTTGGCCCGGCCAGTGGGCGCTAAGCCCTTATTCTACAGTCAATTTGTCGGTCTTCGATACCGCAAGGTCGGTGCAGCGTGAAGCGGCGCACAGTTTAACAACAACGACCGTGATTCACAGGTGCGTATGGCGCTCCTCAGCCTGTTTATCGCCCAGATTCGACCAACCCTCGTCCGGTCGAAATCTGTCGCCGTATGTCCCGGCAAGCCGAGTCAATGCCCGCTGGATCTCCGCCGTGCCACGATCTCTGGCGTATTTAAGTGGCCCTCCGCGAAATGGCGCAAAGCCTGTGCCAAAAATGACGCCCGCATCGAGCAGATCCGGATCGCCAACGACCCCCTCACGCAGGCACGCTACGGCTTCGTTGACCATCGGAAGTATCAGCCGGTCCTGCAGGTCCGTGGGTAAATCTGTCGTTTCACTGTTGCCGGTCTTGACGGCTTTTCCATCCTGCCATCGATAAAATCCCTGGCCTGACTTCCGCCCAAGCAGATTATTGTCGACCATTTCTGCAAGACGATCCGGCACGGGCCGGTTGAATGCGGCGCCAAGGACTTTTGATACAT
>JAZFPY010000011.1:0-2057 GCA_036444875.1 Woeseiaceae bacterium
TGTCGTCATCCGGCCGAATTTTGTTCTGATATGCCTGATAAAGCGTCGGGGCGCTCCGCAAAACCGTATCGAACATCCGTACCGGCGACGTTGCGTTGTTGATTATTGCCCGGCCGAGCATTTCGACCAGAGTGGGTTTGGGAGCACGTTCGAATGTTGTTGCATCGGCTTCGAAGGCCGGCGTGCCCTCGGCATCGATGTCGCAGAGGGAGCCGAAAAATTTCATGGCCGATGCACCGTCCACAGCCGCGTGGTGGACCTTGATCGCAATCGCATAACTGCCGGGCGGGAACCGTTCGATGTTATCCAGCCCTTCCACCACATACATCTCCCACGGCGGACGTTGCATCGCTATCGGCCGGGAATGGTAGCGGGCCATTAGAATGCAAAACTGCCGCCAGTCGCCCGGCTCGGGCAGGCGCCCATGGCGCATATGAAATTCGATATCGAAAAACTCGTCATCGGCCCAGTACGGATAGTCGAGTTCAAATGGCACGTGAACGAGCCGGCGCGTGAAAACCGGCGAGGCATCGAGGCGGCTTTCAACATGACGAATGATGTCTTTGAAGCGAACCTTGCCGCCTGCGGCGGTCGATGGATCGTAAATGTAGACAGCCGTGACATGCGTCAGGTTGTCGTCCGACTCCATGTAAAGAAACTGTGCATCCTGGGCGCTGAGTTGTTGCATCTGGTTGTCCTGTCCTGAATTCTGAATCGTCCGAATGGCCAATGCGCTATTGATTGCTCGCCCGTGCGACGGGCGCAATGTGGCTCTCTGCGGTCTCGAGCTTCTGCCCGCGTACCATCAGCGCCAGCGCCCTGATTCGATGAAGCCTGGCCAACAAATCCCGCAGCTCGAACGCGATCGAGTTACGCCGGGACGGCAAGGAATCGTCTCCGGCCACTATCAGACCTTGATTCTCCATGAGTTTATAGGCATTTCCGAACAGCAACGCACTGATTGACGCCTCGCTCGAGATCCGGCGCTGCAAATACAGCTGCCGCGCGTATTTGGTCGCACGCGTCATACAATCTTGCTCATCGAATGTCTCATCCGCGGCAAGACCCGCGAGCAGGTCTGCGACGACCGAGTAGGCCTCGATGAAATGCAACAGCGTTGCATGAGCCACAAATGGTTGCACCGTTGCCAGCAGCTGACTGATCGCCGTGCTGCCTTCCGCCAGAACCGACTCCCATTGCGCCTCAATTTCGCTGAGTTCGCCTTTCAGCTCATCCCTGAACTGTGGCAACGGTGAATAAAAGAACTCGAACTTCATAAGATCGCGCACTCGCTCGGCTTCCTTCCAGAACACTTCGTCCGCCGGTTCGTCGTATGCATCGCTGGCCTTGGCAAGTGCAAGTTCCGTGATTGCCTTGTTGACGAAATAATGAATAACGGTATTGCGGTAATAGCTGGCCTGCAATTGTTGATCGGGCGCAATACCGTACACGGACTGTGGACCCTCCGCATAACGGGTAAACAGACCGCTGTTGATCATGATGCTGGCAATTGCCCGAAGATGATCGGCGTTTTGCAGATGGAAGTCGCTCGTCATCTGAATGTTTCTGCGATTCGCCCAGTCCATCAGCGCGCGCACCTCAACTCTGAGCTCCTCGGTAGTCAGCGCCTGCGGCGTCGCGCCAAGCAGGACCATGCTGGTAAGCGATGGCAGCGTAATCGGCGTCGCCGCGTTGGCACTGACAGCAACCTGAAAGGCGATTTTCGACAACGCCATAGGATCGTCATCCGGCGGCGCCTTCTTCAACACGACCGGTTCACTGAAATTTATGTAGACCCGGCCCATCGGCTGTCGCAGGCGGCTGAGATAACCCAGAAACCAGCGCAGGGATTCTGGCTTTTTCTTGGTGCCAGTCTGTTCCGCCGCGTAATCCGCGACATCGGTGATCAGGTCATAACTGATCGTTACCGGAAGAATGTGGATGTTTCTGGCGTCCGTTTCCCGAGCTGCGTCAAGCGCGTATTTGAGCAAACCGTAACGAGGTGGCATCAGTTTGCCCACCCTTGATCGCGTACCTTCAAACGCCCAGCTCAGCGG
>JAZFPY010000012.1:0-3006 GCA_036444875.1 Woeseiaceae bacterium
GACTTTCATGAGCGTTCTCCAATGTCCGCTGAGCAAGCTCAGCGGATTGCGCCACTCCGTCCATAATTTCGAAGGTTGGCCTTTTGCATCATGCCCTCGTATTGATGGCTCATCGCATGAGCCTGCAACTGAGACATGAAGTCCATTGTTACGACCACCAGAATCAGCAGCGACGTGCCGCCGAAGCTGAACGGTACTCCGGGATAGAACATTCTTACGATTTCCGGCAGCAGACAGACAGCGGCGATATAAAGAGCGCCCCAAAATGTCAGTCGCGTCAGCACTTTGTCAATGTATTCAGCCGTATGCGCACCCGGTCGTATGCCCGGCACAAATGCACCGGATCGTTTCAAATTGTCCGCCGTGTCTCTCGCGTTGAACACCAGCGCGGTATAGAAGAAGCAGAAGAATATGATCATCACCGCGTATAGCAGCACATAGATAGGCTGTCCCGGGCCAAGATTGACACCGATGGTCTGCAATGCCCTCTGCATGAAATTCGGCTCGGCTGCCTGGCCGAAGAACTGAGCGATAGTCGCCGGGAATAACAGGATGCTCGAGGCGAAGATTGGCGGAATAACGCCCGCCATGTTGATCTTGAACGGCAGGTGCGTGCTCTGCGCCGCATACTGGCGGCGCCCCTGCTGCCGTCTCGCGTAATTGACCGTTATGCGCCGTTGCGCACGCTCCATAAAGACAACGAAAGTCGTTGCGGCAATGGCGCCAATCAGCATCAGGATTGCCGTCGCCGGCGCCATTTCACCGTTGCGCACCAGTTCGGCGGTGCCAGCCACGGCGGCCGGCAAACCAGCAACAATACCCGCCAGAATGATCATCGAGATGCCGTTGCCGACGCCGCGTTCAGTGATCTGCTCGCCAAGCCACATCAGGAACATCGTACCGGTGATAAGCGTGATACACGCTGTAATCAGGAAGCCCGGGCCCGCATTGACAACGACGCCGGGCTGACTCTGCAACCACGTAGCAGCGGCAATCGACTGAAACAGGGACAAGCCAACGGTGCCATAGCGCGTGTACTGTGTAATCTTGCGCCTGCCGGACTCGCCCTCTTTGCGCAAGACCTGCAAACTTGGCACGACCATGCTGGCCATCTGCATGATGATTGAGGACGAGATGTAAGGCATGATGCCGAGCGCGAAAATACCGAAGCGCGACAAGGCGCCGCCTGAAAACAGGTTGAACAGACCCAGAATGTTTCCTGCCTGCTGATCGAAGAACACAGCAAGCGCCGCCGGATCGACACCAGGGACAGGGATATAGGTACCGGCCCTGTAGACAATCAGCGCGCCCACGAGAAACATAATGCGAATTTTCAGCTCGCTTAGTTTGCCCGCGGCTTTCGCTGCGTCTGCCGGATTATGTTTAGGCTTCCTGGCCACCTCTGTTCCTGTCTCTATCTCTCTATTCAGTCTTCAATGCTGCCGCCGGCCGCTTCAATCGCGACACGCGCGCCTTTGGTCACGGCAAGACCTTTGATCTTCACCGCTTTCTCGATTTTGCCCGACAAAATCACTTTCACTTTGCTGGCATGCGCCGGCACCAGGTTTGCTTTCTTCAGGCCTTCGATATCAATCACGTCGTCAACCGGTATCGCCAGCTCATGCAGACGAAGCTCGGCGGTCAAGCGCGCCATGCGTGACGCAAAGCCGACTTTCGGCAAGCGGCGCTGCAATGGCATCTGACCGCCCTCAAAGCCGACCTTGTGATAACCGCCCGACCGCGACTTCTGGCCTTTCTGACCGCGGCCGCTCGTCTTGCCCTGGCCCGCGGAAATACCGCGACCGAATCGTTTTCCGGCTTTCTTCGAGCCCTTGGCGGGGGACAACGTATTGAGGCGCATGTCAGATTTCCTCTACAGAAACGAGGTACGAGACCTTGTTGACCATGCCGCGGTTCTCCGGCGTATCCAGAACAATCACGCTTTGACGAATTTTCCGGAGTCCGAGTCCTGCAACACACGCACGATGGCTTTTCAAGCGACCGAAGCGGCTTTTCAAAAGTGTCACTTTTATCTGTTTGGGCTTCGCCATCGTTCCTGTCCGTTTCTTTCTATCCAATCCGGCCTGCGCTATCAGGCCAGAATTTCCTTAATTTTCTTACCACGTTTGGCCGCGATTTCTTTCGGTGAATGAATCTGTGAAAGCGCGCCGATCGTCGCGCGAACGACGTTTATCGGATTACGTGATCCGTAACTCTTCGCCAGCACGTTTCTGACACCCGCACACTCGAATACCGCGCGCATCGCGCCGCCGGCGATTATTCCAGTACCTTCCGAGGCTGGCTGCATGTATACATATGTCGCGCCATGTCGTCCCTTCTTCGCATACTGAAGGGTCTCGTTCGTCAGGTTGACCTTGATCATGTCCTTGCGGGCCGCCTGCATCGCTTTCTGAATGGCAATCGGTACCTCGCGTGCCTTGCCATAGCCGAATCCAACCCGTCCGTTACCGTCGCCCACAACGGTCAGTGCGGTAAAGCCGAACTGACGCCCGCCTTTCACTACTTTGGCGACGCGATTCACCGTGACGAGCTTCTCCAGAAAGTCGTCAGCGCTCTGTGATTGATCAATTCTTGCCATAGTCTGGTCCCGGCTTGCGCGGAAGCGCTGCCAAAAATTCCATAATTAAAATTTCAAACCCGCTTCACGGGCCGCGTCCGCGAGCGCCCTTACACGACCGTGATAACGAAATCCGGAACGATCAAACGCAACGATATCGATGCCGACTGCTTTTGCCTTCTCCGCAATACGCGCACCGACAATTACTGCCGCCGCAACGTTACCGGTTCCCTTCGTACCTTTGCGTACGTCCTTCTCGACTGTCGAAGCCGACGCCAGTACCGTTCCGCCGTCCGGAGCAATAATCTGCGCATAAATATGGCGCGGTGTCCGGTGAACGCTCAAACGGTTTACCTCCAGCTCGCGAATCTTTGCTCGGGCCCTGCGAGCCCGACGTAATCGACTTTGTTTCTTGTCCAGTTTCATAT
>JAZFPY010000013.1:0-4632 GCA_036444875.1 Woeseiaceae bacterium
GGACGCCGAAAACCTGGCCACCAAGCTTCAGACTCACTTTACACAGCAGGCAACGGCAGGCGCCGGCACGACCGGTGCCGTATCGTCAGATCAGGTCAGTGTCTGGGCAGACCCTCAGACCAACGCGATCATTGTCAACGCTCCGCCCAAGATGATGCGTTCCTTGATGTCCATCGTCGACAAACTCGATATCCGGCGGGCACAGGTGCTGGTTGAAGCGATCATCGTCGAAGTACTCGCCGACAGAGTATCCGACTTCGGCATCACCTGGGCTGTAGAAGGCAGCGGCAGCAATACACCGGTTGGCATCACGAACTTTCCGGCTGCCGGCACGAACCTGATCAACATCCTCGGTGCGACTCAAAGCGGTGGTACCGTCGACCCGACCGGATCGATCGGGGAAGGGATCTCGATCGGCATCGGCCGCATAGTGGATGGCGGCACCAGCTTCGCGGCGATCCTGAGTGCCCTGGAAGGCGATGCCACCACCAACATCATTTCGACGCCGACGATCGTGACCTTAGACAACGAGGAAGCCAGCCTGAACGTCGGCCAGGAAGTGCCGTTTGTCACTGGCTCGTTTACCAATACCGGTACAGCAGGCGGTGCCGTGAATCCGTTTCAGACCATTCAGCGCGAACAGGTTGGCGTTAAACTGACGATAACGCCGCAAATCAATGAGGGCAATGCGATCTTGCTGAAGATTTCGCAGGAAATTTCCAGCATTAGCGAGGCGGCAACAGGTGCAGCCGACCTGATTACGAATCAGCGCACAATTGATACGACGGTCATCGTCGAGGACGGCGCCATCCTGGTCCTTGGCGGTCTGATAGAAGATAACCTGAGAGAAAGCACTCAGCAAGTTCCGATTCTCGGCAGCATCCCGGTGCTCGGTGCCCTGTTTCGGCATCGGAGTGTCGAAAAAGTAAAGACCAATCTGATGGTATTTATCAGGCCGACGATTTTGCGGGACGGTACACAAGCAGCTATTGCGACACACGCCAAGTACAATTATGTGAGGGACGTCCAGTTGAGTGGCGGGGGTTCGAACGTACGGCAAATGCGTAACGCCGAACGCCCGGTCATTCCGCCGCTGGAGTCCTATGAAGAAGCAGCGAACGCAATCAAATCTGCTGATGATTCTGGTGAATAGCACCAAGCAACGGCGTTACGGGCATGGACAGCAATACCGAAATCGTTCTCGAAACTGAAGATGCCACCGTCGTCGAGGCCGGCGATAGCCTGCCGGCGGAAGATGCCGGCTTACGGTCCCTGCCCTTTTCGTTCGCGAAGCGCCACGGCATCCTTATTCGTGAAATCAAGGACGGCAAAGCAGACACGGTCTGTCGCACCAACGCGACGCCGCTGAGCATCGCCGAAGCCCGGCGTTTCGCCGGCGTACCCCTGCAACTGACCAGAGTGGCCGCAGAGGCATTCGACGCGATGCTGCAGCAGGCCTACGAACAGGGCAGCCACATGGCGATGCAAATGGTCGGTAGCCTTGATGAAGACATCGACCTGCTGCAAGTTGCACAGGACCTCCCGGAGCCCTCAGATCTCCTGGAGAGCGATGACGACGCACCGATTATTCGTTTCATCAATGCGGTACTGACTGAAGCCGTCAAGGAAAATGCATCGGACGTGCATATCGAGCCGTACGAGAACCGGCTCGTTGTGCGTTTTCGAATCGACGGCGTTCTCCAGGAAGTTCTGCAGACACGTCGTGCACTTGCCCCACTCGTTGTTTCCCGGATCAAAGTGATGTCGAAACTCGACATTGCCGAAAAACGGCTGCCGCAGGATGGCCGCATATCTTTGAGAATTGCCGGCCGCGCCGTCGATGTGCGCGTATCAACCATGCCTTCGGGTCACGGCGAACGGGTCGTATTGCGCCTTCTCGACAAACAGGCAGGCCGTCTTGATCTGACCTCTCTCGGCATGGACGACAAGTCGCTCAAGGTCATGGATGAACTCATCCACAAGCCGCACGGCATCATCCTCGTAACAGGCCCGACGGGCTGCGGCAAAACAACGACTTTGTATGCTGCGCTCGAGCGCATTAACGATAACACCCGCAATATCATGACGGTTGAGGACCCGATCGAGTATTTCATCGACGGCATTGGCCAGTCACAGGTCAATACCAAAGTTGAAATGACCTTTGCGAGGGGCCTCCGGGCGATTTTACGCCAGGACCCGGACGTCGTCATGGTCGGTGAAATCCGTGACCTTGAAACCGCAGAAATTGCCGTTCAGGCGAGTTTGACCGGCCATCTTGTTCTCTCAACCCTGCACACCAATTCCGCAGCCGGCGCAATAGCCCGGCTCCGCGACATGGGCGTCGAACCGTTTCTTCTGTCGTCCAGTCTGATCGGCGTTCTTGCACAACGCCTGGTTCGGGTTCTCGACGACGATACCAAAGTACCCTATGTTGCCCGGGACTACGAATGCCACACCCTCAAAATGGACGCGGCAAATCCGCCGACGATCTACAGCCCCGGCGATGGCGGGAGCACGGGTTATCGTGGCCGCACCGGCATTTACGAACTGATTGCTGTAGATGACGTAATGAGAACGATGATTCACGACGGCGTCAGCGAACAGCAGCTCGAGCGGCACGCCCGAACGATGGGCCCAAGCATTCGTGCCGACGGCCGTCGCCGCGTGCTGGCCGGCAACACTACAATCGATGAAGTACTTCGTGTGACACGCGAAGATTGATTGGCATAAAATCCGCTTATGGGCGCCTTCGAATATGTAGCACTCGATAAAGCAGGTAAGGAATCCAAAGGCCTGCTCGAGGGCGACACCGCCAAACAGGTACGCCAGACCCTCCGCGACCGGCATCTTTATCCGATCAAAGTTACTGAGGTCGCAAAAAAGGAATCCCGGCGCCGGCGAAGTTTTTCCGTTAAACGCGGTCTTTCCGCAAGCGAACTCGCACTCCTGACACGTCAACTCGCGACCCTGTCTCAGGCCGGCCTGCCGCTTGAAGAAGCACTGCTCGCGGTCAGCCAACAGAACGAAGACCCGCGGACACAGAGCATTCTATTGGGCGTGCGGTCCCGCGTCATGGAAGGCCACGCGCTCGCAGACGGCCTTGCCGCTTTTCCGCACGCATTCCCCGAACTTTACCGTGCAACAGTTGCAGCAGGTGAACAGTCCGGAAATCTCGACGCCGTGCTCGAACGCCTCGCGGATTTCACGGAGTCCCGGCATATACTGCAACAGCAAGTAAGAAACGCAATGATTTACCCGATTGCACTCGTCCTAACCGCGGTTGCGATTATCAGTTTTATGCTGGCCTATGTTGTTCCGAAAGTCGTCTACATATTTGAAAACTACGACCAGCAGCTGCCGCTGCTAACCCGGATTATGATTGCGTCGAGCGACTTCATTCGTGATTACTGGCTTGGCCTGATCATTTTTGTCGTGGCGCTCATATTCGGCATGCGACATATCCTCAGCAAAGATGGGCCGAAACGAAGATATCATATGTTGCTCCTGCGCCTGCCAATCGTCAGCAAGCTCACGCGTGGAATGAACACAGCCAGGTTCACGCAAACTTTGAGCATCCTCGCGGGCAGCGGTGTGCCAATTCTTGAGTCACTGACCATCGCTTCACAGGTCGTTGTCAATTTGCCGATGCGAGAAGCGGTTGAGGAAGCGACGCAGCGAGTGCGCGAAGGCGCAATGATCAGCAAGTCGCTGGCGGCAAGCAAACTGTTTCCACCGATGACAACACACCTCATCTCCAGCGGCGAAGCCAGTGGCCGGCTTGAGGAGCTGCTTGCGCGTGCCGCCACCAATCAGGAACGCGAAGTCGACGGCCTGGTCACCACATTACTCGGCATCATGCAACCGCTCCTGGTCATTATCATGGCGGCGGTCGTGTTGCTCATCGTACTTGCCATCCTCCTGCCGATTTTCGAACTCAACAATCTCATCCGCTAGTTCGCATTAGGGCGACATTGGAGCCCTTACCAGCGCTCATTTGGACATCTTTTCAGGGTAACTGAAAAAGTGCAGATCACTCTCTTGCGCCTCAGAATTTTTCAGCGTATATAAGCGATTAATGCAAACGGAACTGGTCACGTTTCTGAGGATTTAAGCTGTACATAAATTGAGGCTTTAGATGATGCATACCGAAATGGGTGATCGCGACAAAGCAGAAGATGCAGAAGTCGACATCGACGAAGAGATAACGGAAGAAACAGTCGTTTTGACGGAGACGGGAGTCACAGACAATGTTGGCGATGTGTCTGTGGAAATTAACGTCGAAGAACTCGTCGCCGAAATCGAAGCATCTCAAGGCGACGATGCACGTATGAAGCATGAAATTCGAAAACGTCTCGATGAAATCCAAGAGCAAAAGGCGGCTGCGAAAGAACTCGATAATACATTTGATATCGATCTCGAAGAGGAATAATTCTTACCGGAAATTCCTCGACCGCAGCAGCAACCCCCCCAGCAACGCACTGTGATCGATCAGTTTCCTGGCAATAATGTGAATCACCTTACCTTCGATCTGTAATTCCCCTTCTACGCCCATCAAGCGCGCATTCAGAAGCACGCTGCGCTGCTCGTCAGCAATTTTTTTCCACACAATCAGATTCGTGCAACCTGATTCGT
>JAZFPY010000014.1:0-3242 GCA_036444875.1 Woeseiaceae bacterium
AAGCGGACATTCGCGGTTTGTCAAATACCACCGCAATTGGGCACATCGCGATGCCGGTGATGGGAACCTTCCACTGCATCAAAAGGCGAAATCAGCGCGTGCCAGCCGATGGCGAGGTCCGGTTCGCCGAGCAGCAATTTGATACCTGCCCGGTGGGTCAAGCGATGGCACTGGAGCAGCGCACTCATGGCGGCAGGTTCATGATGTCGACCGGCTCAATCTGGTCAGCAGTAGAGAATCCGAAAATTTTCGCATAGAAGAATAATTCCAGGTCGAGCGAACGCTTGATGTTCTCGGCCTTACGAAACCCATGCTGCTCACCCTCGAAGGGTACATAGGCAACAGGAATGTTCTTCTCCTTGAGCGCGGCTACCATGGTCTCTGCCTGATTCGGGGGGACGATCTTGTCCTCGAGTCCCTGGAAGAAGATGACGGGGCAGGATAGTCGGTCAACATGATTGATGGGCGAGCGCGACTTGTAGGTCCCGATGTCTTCGGGATATCGCCCGATCATGCTGTCGACATATCTCGATTCGAACTTGTGCGTGTCTTTGGCAAGCGCTTCCAGGTCACCGATGCCATAATAGCTCGCGCCAGCCTTGAAAGTGTCCTCGAACGTCAGTGCCGCAAGCGTGGTGTATCCACCGGCGCTGCCGCCGCGGATCGCCAGCATATCGGGATCCGCGAGACGTCGCTCCGCGAGATACCGTGCACCGTGGACGCTGTCTTCCACATCGACGATACCCCAGGCACCGTTCAGCCTCTGGCGATAGGTTCGGCCATAGCCAGTCGAACCGCGATAGTTGAGATCGAGCACCGCGAATCCTCGGCTGGTCCAGAACTGCGTCGAAAGACTTAACACGCCACTGGTGGATGCCGTGGGGCCGCCATGCACCATGACGACTAGCGGGGGAAAGTCACCCGCAGGCGCTTCATAGTCCTTGTTGGCGGGTGGGTAATAGAATCCGTGCGCGGTCTCGTTGTTCGCCGTGTCAAATTCGATCGCCTCCGGCACCGAGTAGTAGCCCGTGTCCAGGATCACCTTGCAGCTCTCTTTGATGGTCTCCATCTCATGGGTATCGAGGTTCAATGTCATAATCGCGGAGATTCGCGTGGGCGAGGCGCCGGTGAACGTGCAGCGCTTGTCGCTGACAGAGAGGCCGCCGATGCTGGTAAATGGCAGTTCGACATCGTCCAGTTGACCGGTCGTCGCATCAAGCGTGGCGAGCCTCGTCTGGTTCGCGTTCGAATAAAGGCAAAGGATTTCTTGCTCGGACCGGAAATGAAAGCTTGTGACACCGAAATCCCAGGGCGGACCTGCGAACTCGGCTTCCTTTTGACAGATACAGATGGTTTCATTCTCGTGCCGGTAGATGTTCCACCAGCCGTTCCGGTCCGTGATGAAATGCAGGGCGCCGCCGGGCGAAAATCGCGGCTGCTGCACGGCTTCGTTGTCGCCTGCGACAAGCTTTGCTTCAAGCGGTATACCGTTTTCGTCAAGATCGGCGAGCCAGAGGCTGGTGTGATCCCAGGGCATATTCGGGTGGTCCCAGGCCACCCACGCTAACTTGTCGCCATCCGGGCTCAGGGTTGGCGAGGAAAAGAAGTCGTGGCCCGCGACGAGCCTCGTCACGTTGCCTGTCACAAGATCGACTGCGCCAATAAAGTTTTCCGGCTCGCCTTCTGCTCCGTGATCCTCGACTACACAAATCAACCGGTCTCTGGCCTCATCGACAGTGGCATTGGCAAATCTAAAATCCGGTTCGTCGGTCAACTTGCGCGGCGTGTCGGCCGCCACCAACTCCTGGACGTACAGCTGTTGATCCGAGAAATTCGAGAAAAAAAGTGTCTCGCCACCAATCAGCCAGGCGCCACCGCCATATTCATGAACGCGCGTTCTGGCGTAAAAGGGTGCGGGGTAGAGATCGGTGGTTGAACCATCGGCCTCGCGCCGGACAAGCACCGCGCGGCCCCCTTCCTGCGGGCGTAACTCCATCCAGTACAGCGTATCGCCAACGAACTGGCTACCACCCAGACCGATACATTCCGCCACGATCAGGTCAGTCGTTACCGGCGATTTCCAGGAACCGTAAGGTGCTTTCATGTCGAGCCTCGTTCTTTGACAAAGGCGAGGAGGTCCTCGTAGGAAAAGGGCCACCGCAGTCCTGATTCGTGCCCTTCGTCTTTGAGGACCGGAATCTCGAATTCCCCCGATTCAGTGGACGCATGAGTTGAGCGGATTGTGGTGGTCCGCATGGATTCTCTCGAACTCAGCCGGACTGAGGTGTCCGAGATGGAATTGCCGTCTTTGCCGACTATAGTACACCTCGACGGTGAGCCGTATATTAACCGCCTTGGGAAGATACCGCATCTTCCCAAGGCTGCTGGCGTGGAGCAGACTGATCGTCTCGACTAGAGGAAACGACAGTGACGACGAAACAGCCGAAGAGCCGACGGGCAAAGCCAGCGGACTGGAGCCGTATCAGTATTTGCGCTATCTGTTTACCGAACCGCCGCTGGCCGACAGTGACCAGGCGATCGCTGCGCTGCTGGTTGCGCTAGCTAGTGACTTCCGAGTTGGGTCACAAGGCGACATTCTCTGACGCTCCACGGACTTCCGCTTAGAGTTCAGGAGCGGACTCGCCAAGTGTCAGTAAATTGATTGCCAGCAGCCTTTTCCTCAAACCGCCGTTCGTGGCAGCATCCGGAACGTGAATGGTGAGAGCAATCGTCCTCTTGGCCATCGCCCAGCCAACGATTGAGCGACAGATGACTTGCGTAGGTCGTGGATTATTCGTGCTGTTGGCGCTTGCCCTGATCGCGACGCCCGCATCGGGGCAGGCGGTCCCGTCCGCGGTGACATGGAGCGAGAAGATCGAGGTCGCCGCTGGGGGCGGTTTCCGGGGCCCCTGGCGCATGAATGAGTCGGAGTATGATTACGTCGACGACCCCACCGTGGACATCAACGAGGAAGGCTTCGTTGGGGTCGCTTGGGTCGATCAGTTCCGGCAGGATATTTTTTTCCAGATTTACGAGCCCAGCGGCAAAAAGCAATTCGGGGAGCCGGTCAACGTCTCTGGGAGCCCAAACGTCTTTTCCTGGCTTCCGCGGATGCGCATCGCCTCTGGTGACGCGAGCGAGGTGTATATCCTCTGGCAAGAGATCGTCTTTTCCGGTGGGTCGCATGGCGGCGAGATCTTTTTCGCGCGGTCGACCGACGGCGGAAAGACATTCGCCGATCC
>JAZFPY010000015.1:0-6860 GCA_036444875.1 Woeseiaceae bacterium
AGTGCCTGTATCAGTTCACGGTATGTCCATCCCTCGACGGCCGTAAAGGAATGAAGTTGTACGTCGCCGGACACAAACTTGTCGAGCAGGTCGCGGGGCGTACTGCCAACGTGAATCCGATACTCGCCTGCCCTGATTGAACCTGCACGCCCCGTCAACTGCGCATACCAACGGAAAATCTGCGGGTTCATCAAAATACTCTGCTCCGCAAGCTTGTCGCCGATCGTCGCAAGTGCCGAACCGGACTGGATTTCAAACACGACGCCGCCCTCGGACACCTGCAGGGGCGAGCCAAGCACGCGATTGACATGCCAAAGGGCGAAGCCGGTGCCTACGACGGCTGCAACAAGCAGAATAATCAGGAGCCGGACCGACGGCTTCATATCAACGGAACGCGCTGCCACGACGATACACTCAGTCTAGTGCTCGAAAAATCAGGCTTCCGTTGGTGCCGCCGAATCCGAATGAATTGGAAATTACGGTGCGTACTTTTGCATCTCTGGCCGTATTCGGCACGTAGTCGAGATCACATTCCGGATCAGGTGTTTCGAGATTAATCGTCGGCGGCAATACCTGATCACGAATGGCGAGAATGGAGAAAATTGCCTCGGCGACGCCGGCTGCACCCAGCAAGTGCCCTGTGGTGGACTTTGTTGAACTCACGGCAAGCTCTTTCACAGCATCACCAAAGGTCCGTTTTATGCCGACAGTCTCGCCGATATCACCGGCGGGCGTCGATGTCCCATGCGCATTAAGATAATCGATTTCTGAGGCGTCGATACCGGCATCGTTCATTGCCGCGACCATGCATTTACGGGCGCCTTCACCGTCCGCAGGTGGCAGCGTGATGTGATAGGCGTCCGCACTCATCCCGAAGCCGATGAGTTCGGCATAAATCTTCGCACCGCGTGCCTTCGCATGCTCATACTCTTCGAGCACGACGCAGCCCGCACCGTCACTCAACACGAAACCGTCCCGGTCTTTGTCGAACGGCCGGCTTGCCCCTTCCGGGTCGTCATTCCGCGTCGACATCGCCCGTGCTGAACAAAAGCCGCCAACGGCCATCGGCGTTGTTGCATATTCCGCGCCGCCGGCCAGCATCACATCTGCATCGCCGTGCGCCACCGTGCGTGCAGCAATGCCGATGCAATGCGTTGATGTCGCGCAGGCTGACACAATTGACAGATTAGGCCCGGTTATCCCATGCATGATGCTGACGTGGCCGGAAATCATGTTGATGATGCTGCCGGGAACGAAAAACGGCGAAATCTTTCTCGGGCCGCCGGCAATCAACCTGTGGTGATTGTTCTCGATCGTGAGAAGGCCGCCAATACCGGCGCCCATTGCCACCCCTATGCGATGGCCATTCTCCTCTGAAATCTCCAGTCCGGAGTCGGTCAGTGCTTTATTGCTCGCGCCGATGCCATAATGCATGAACGGGTCCATCTTTCGTGCGTCTTTCGACGACAGGACTTCCGACACGTCGAAACCCTTGACCGCACCAGCAATGCGGGTGCTGAATCCAGTGGTATCAAAAGCATCGATGGGCGCGATCCCGGAATTGCCTTCCAGGATATTCCGCCAGGCGTCTTCGAGCTGGCTGCCGACACAGGACACAATCCCCATGCCGGTGACTACGACACGTCGCTTACTCAAGGTTATTTCCGGTCGAATGTGGCAGGACTGCCATCATTGCTTGGTGCACGCTATCAGGCGCGGCGATCCTTCGCCGCGTCCAGATTTTATGAATCGCTTTTGCGAGCGGTTACGAAATCGATTGCCTGTTGGACCGTTGTGATCTTTTCAGCATCTTCGTCCGGGATTTCCGTTTCGAACTCCTCTTCGAGGGCCATTACCAGCTCAACGGTATCCAGTGAGTCGGCACCGAGGTCGTCGACAAAAGAAGCATCGTTTGTCACTTCTTCTTCTTTAACGCCTAATTGCTCGGCAACGATGCTTTTTACTTGCGCTTCAATACTGCTCATAGTATTCGCTTCTCCTCAGGAAGAGATTTCGAAAAAATAATTCCGGATCTGTCTGGAACCGGAGTTGCTGGCGGCGATTTTCTAGTAAATTAACGCCAAATATTATTCAATCACGGCGCGGAATTTACCGCTCAGCTACTTCGCTCAGCGCCGTAACTCCTTGATTATTCGAGCACCGACCTGGCCGTGGCGGTGTATTGTATGTGAATCCTTTTTGGCAATCTACAAGTCGAAGTGGCATTTTTCGCCACCCCGTCAATCCATCAGCATGCCGCCGTTGACATGAAGGGTCTCGCCGGTGATATAGGCTGCGGCGTCGGAGGCTAGAAATACCACGGAATCGGCAATATCCTGGGCCTCGCCAAGTCTTTTGAGCGGCACCTGACCGAGCATTGCCGCACGCTGGTCTTCAGGCATCACGCGAGTCATATCTGTATCGATAAAACCGGGTGCAACGACGTTCACCGTAATGTTTCGGGAAGCGACCTCACGCGCCAGCGATTTCGAGAATCCGATAATTCCGGCCTTGGCTGCCGCATAATTGGCCTGGCCCGCGTTGCCCATCAGGCCAATAACTGACGCGATATTGATAATGCGTCCGCTCTTCGCTTTCATCATTCCGCGAAGAGCGGCCTTGCAGACGCGGAACACACCACTCAGATTGGTCGACAGCACCGAGTCCCATTCTTCAGTCTTCATGCGAAGCAGCAGATTGTCTCTTGTAATACCCGCATTGTTCACAACGATTATCGGCGATCCTTCGTTGCCCTGGAGATCGGCGATTATCGCCTGCACGGAATCGTCACTGGCGACATCAAGAACTGCGCCTCTGCCGCCGGGTCCCAGTGTCGCTGTTATCGCCGCGGCGCCGTTCTCGCTGGTCGCAGTACCAATGACCGTTGCACCTGCAGATGCAAGGGACCTGGCAATTGCCGCACCGATGCCTCGTGACGCGCCCGTTACCAAAGCGACCTGCCCTTCCAGAATGTC
This sequence comes from Woeseiaceae bacterium, assembly GCA_036444875.1. GTDB lineage: Bacteria > Pseudomonadota > Gammaproteobacteria > Steroidobacterales > Woeseiaceae > JACZWL01. Next base: position 2,976 of record JAZFPY010000015.1, read on the forward strand.
GGACGCGAATAAGTTGCTCATCTCTCAGCTTCCTTCATGAATATTTGCGGCGACTTTATTGTAGTGCAGATTCAAGCGCCGCCGGTGAATCTATACAGGCACTCGACACGCTCTTGTCGATGCGCCGCGTTAGTCCGGCCAGCACTTTGCCGGGGCCGCACTCAATTATTTTCGTGGCACCGCTTGCAATCATCAATTCTATCGTTTCAGCCCAACGGACCGGGTTGAAGAGTTGTCGTCTCAATCCATCGCGAATTTGCTCGACGCTTTCGTACATGACGGCATCCGTGTTGCAAATCACGGGAACCGAAGGCACCGCCAGTTCCGCTGCAGCGAGAGCTTCAGCCAGTTTATCAGCGGCGGGTTTCATCAGTTCGCAATGCGCCGGCACGCTGACACTCAATAGCAGGGCACGCCGGGCACCGGCATTCTTCGCCAGTTCGGCCGCGCGTTCGACCGCAGGTCGAGCACCGGCAATGACAACCTGGCCGGGCGAATTGAAGTTCACGGCCTGAACCACCTGGCACTCTTCAGCATCCCGGCACACCGAGAGCACAGTTTCATTGTCGAGGCCGAGGATCGCAGCCATGGCACCCTCGCCTGCAGGCACGGCCTGCTGCATCAGTTCAGCACGCCGTTGTACCAAATTCACGGCCCCGGCAAACTCGATAGCCCCCGCACAGACGAGAGCCGTGTATTCACCCAGGCTGTGCCCGGCAACCAGCGCCGGCTGCTCTCCGCCGGATTTCTGCCAAACACGCCAGGTTGCAACACCCGCACTCAGCATCGCCGGCTGTGTCACCACTGTCTCGTCGAGTTTCTCTTTCGGGCCCTCTTGCACGAGTTGCCAGAGGTCGTAGCCGAGTTGCTCACTTGCCTCCGCGTAGGTTGCCCCAACCTCGGGATACTCCGCGGCCAGATCGGCCTGCATCGCAACCGATTGTGATCCCTGACCGGGAAATACCATGGCAAGCGTCAATTTATTCTCCGTTCTTATGTTGCGCAGAAACGCCGCGTATTATATCGACGACTTTGCTTTGTCTCTATTCCAGAATACAGCGGCGACGGCGACACCCGCCAATACACCGTACAGATGGGCATTGACGACGACGTCACCGCCCGCAGATTGTTCGGAACCAGGTAACGGCCCGATCAGTTGTTCGAACATGACTTTCATCAGAACCGCGACGCCGATAACCGTCGCTTCCCGCGGTACCGCCTGAAACCCTTTGACGATACCCGCGGCCAGCATGCCGTGCAAAAAGCCCGACATCCCGACGTACCAGGTGAGTTGAGCGTCGAAAAACCACAATCCTGCATCAATGCCGGCAATTGATACGACTATCACGATCAGCCATTGCCGCAGCGTGAAATGCGCACCGACGAAAAGCCAGACCAGTATCAGTCCGAACGCATTGAGAAAAAAATGATTCGGACCGAGGTGAACAAAATGCCCGCTGACAAGGCGCCATAGCTCAGCCAGCGATATCGCCGCGCGATCGAATCGCAGAAATGAGCGGCCGGCTTCGCCGAATAGCTCGATGATGCCGCTCGAGATGATCAGGACAGCCGGTAGCCACCAATAGGAAATACGTCGCAGAATTGCAAGGCTCGCGTTATTTTGATCTTGGCCTAACCCCATGTTTGATATACTGACGTTTATTCAGCTAGTGAGTCAACGCAAGGCGTCGACACGCGCTGTCAGCGCAAATTTACGGAGCAGTACTGTGGGCAATATCGAAAATCGCCTGAACTTGCCGGTGCAGCAGCGCGGTTTCACGCTGATTGAGATCATGGTCGTCGTGATTATCCTGGGCATTCTCGCTGCTATCGTGGCGCCGAACGTCATCGGCAGAATAGACGATGCGCAAGCCGCCAGGGTTCAGCAGGACTTGCGAGGCGTCGAGAGTGCCCTGAATTTCTATCGGCTGGATAACTTCACTTATCCGACCAGCGAGCAGGGCCTTGCGGCACTGGTCACCAAACCGTCTGATCCAAACATCAGGAACTGGAAATCCGGTGGCTACCTCCCCCGGCTGCCCAAAGATCCCTGGGGAAATTCCTACCTGTATCTCAGTCCCGGGAATAACGGCGAGATTGACATTTATACGCTCGGCCGCGACGGTCGCCCGGGTGGCGAAGGCGTCGATGCCGACGTCGGAAACTGGGACCTGGAGTAAGGTGCCCGGTCGCGGCCGGGTCGAGGCAGCAATATGATTCCGTCCAATGTTTCTGCTGCCGCCCGCCCCAGTTACGGCAGCGGATTTACACTGATCGAAGTGCTGGTCGTCGTTACGATCATCGGCATCATCAGTGCAGTCGTCGTCCTCAGCCTGGGCAATCTCGGAGACGATCGCGAGCTGCAGACGGAGGCGCGGCGAATCACATCGTTGATCGAAATGGCTTCGGACGAAGCGACGCTCCAGGGCCGGGATTTTGGCCTGGAGTTCCTGCAGACGGGATACCGCTTCGTCGAGCACGATGCGTTGACGGGACAATGGAGCGAAGTTTTTGGGGACGAACTCATGCGGCTGCGCCAGTTGGCGCAAGACACAGAATTCGATTTATTTCTGGAGGACAGGCGCGTACTGCTGGACATCGATGCGGCAGATTCGGCACAAAACGACGATGCTGACGACAATTATCTCCGCCAGGATTACCTGCCACACATTCTCATTCTTTCGAGCGGCGACATAACACCGTTCAGGCTCGAAATTGTCCGCAACACCGACCGGTCCAGTGTCTCTCTTGGCGTGTCGGCGAACGGAGAAATTTCGGTGGGCACAAGTGATGACTAGTGGTCCACAAAGGACTCCCTGTAAGAAATCAAGAGGCTTTACGCTCGTCGAGGTAATGGTTGCACTGGTCATTGCCGCGCTCGGGCTTGCTGCCGTCGCCGCCAGCGTCAGCCAGATGGTCGATGCCGGCTATACCATGCGGCAGAGAACCTATGCGAGCTGGATCGCACAAAACAAGATCGCCGAATTGCGCCTGGCGAATGTCCTGCCGGATGTCAGCGAGACTTCCGGTGAGACCGACTACGTCGGCCGTGAATGGTCGTGGCGAGCGACGATTTCCGAGACGGGTGTCGACAACCTGTACCGTGTCGATGTCCAGGTCGGTCTCCGCGATGGCGACGAAAACATCCGTACGGTTACCGGATTTATCGGCGAGCCGGGTGTGCCGGGCCAAAGCAATCTCGTTTGGGTCAGAAACTCCCTTGCCGTCGGTGAGGCCGAATGATGGTTTTGCCCAGAGTGCAGAAGGCATTTACCTTGATCGAGGTGCTGGTTGCCTTCGCCATCTTCGGCATCCTGGCTGCCTTCGCCTATGGCGCCCTCAGCCAGACGCTTTTGAGCGCAGAGATACTTGGCGAGCGAATGGATCGCCTGCAGGCCATTCAAAAGTCTGTCCGGTATCTCAGCCACGACTTTCTGCAGCTTGCGCCCCGCCCCGTGCGTCAGGAACTCGGCGACTCGTTCGACCCCGCTCTGCTAACTGATTTCAGTTCCGAGTTTGCGCTCGAATTGACACACGGCGGCTGGAGCAATCCTGTCGCGCTCCCTCGCGGGACCTTGCAACGCAGCGCGTACAGGCTCGAGGACGATGAACTCGTGCGGTACTACTGGACGGTACTTGATCGCACCTTGAGCAATGAGGCCATCGGTGTGACCATCCTCGACGGCGTGGAGAGCCTGCTATTTCGCTACCTCCTGGACAGCGGGGACTGGATCGAACAATGGCCGCCGCCGACGTTGCCGGGACCGCTCGGCCTCCGCCAGCGGCCGCGGGCAGTCGAGATCGTGTTGACGCTTCAGGATGAAGGCGAGATCCGGCGGATCATCGAGATCGCACCATGAAAAGACGCACCACCAACCGCGGCGT
>JAZFPY010000016.1:0-5044 GCA_036444875.1 Woeseiaceae bacterium
GAAGCTCAGGCTTGCTGCGATGCGAACCGCGATCGTTTGGAGCGCATGTTCCAGAAATCTATGTCTAAGTAGCCGAAAGACTACGAAGATTTTACTCAAACGCCGCGCTTGTCGCGGCGTTTTTTATAGTTCTGCCGACCGGCATGGGAATGCCATCGGCTCGCTCGAGCAGGTCCTCCGCCCGCTCCCAGTCGAGTTCGCCGGCACGTGTATTCGTTGCAGCGACGAACTGTTCAGTCAACGCCGTCAGTATGTTGCGCTCGGGCTGCATGAGTAAATCTTCCGGCAGCACTTCATTAGTTATCTCTCCGGAATCAGTTTCGAAAGGCACAATCTCAAGTGCGCGGTGAACTTCCATGACAAGTTCGTCGCCGTGCCAACCGACTTTGACGGGCTCGTTGATGATTCGTACCGGCGTGTTGACACTCACCTGGTCAAACAGGAAACGTATGTCTTCAGGAAACATCCGTATGCAGCCATGCGTTACCCTCATGCCAACACCGGCCGGGCGATTGGTGCTGTGTATCAGGTAGCCGGGCAGTCCGAGCCGCATCGCAAACGCGCCCAAGGGATTTTTCGGCCCCGGCGGCACAATCCTGGGCAGTGGGTCGCCGTCGGCCGCGTGTTCTGCACGTACCGATTCCGGCGGGTACCAGGTCGGGCTCCTCACTTTCGAAATGATGCGCGTCAGGCCCAAAGGGGTCTCCCAATCCATGCGGCCGATGCTCATCGGATAAGTCATGACTATTGCCGGCTCACCATCTTTCGGCTCCGGAAAATAGTACATGCGGTATTCGGCAAGATTCAGTATCACGCCCTTTCTTGGTCCGGGCGGTAACACATACCGGGTGGGCAGCAGGACCTCGGTGCCCTCGCCCGGCAACCAGGTGTCTACCTCGGGGTTGGCACGTACGATGTCTTCATAACCAAGGCCGTGGCGACGTGCAAGATCGAGCAGTGTCTCGTCGGCGCGCGCAGCGACCACCGTCAACGCACCGACAACATCGTTGTCGTCGGGTGGCAATTCAAATTGCTCCGCCTGCGCTGCGATAGGCAGCGCCATGAAGAACAACAGGGTCAGCATGTGCTGTCGAAAAATCATTGTCCTATTTCTTCTCTCTCGATGACCTCGGTCTCCGACTCGGCCGCGGCAAGCCAGTCCTGCAGCGCCTCGCTCTGTAGCAGGCGCTCCGGGTAGGCAGTGGCCGACTCCGGCAGCTTGATGCCATACGTTCGGAATCTCAGGACGACCGGGGCATACATCGCATCCGCCACGCTAAAGTTGCCGAAAAGCCAGTCGCCGTCCGCTGGGTATCGCCTCTGGCAGTCTGACCAGATCTCGAAAATCCGGTCGATATCGGCGGCGAGCGCATCGGGTAACGGTACTCTACGCCCCATTGCACGACAATTCATAGGCATTGCTTCACGCAAAACCGAAAACCCTGCGTGCATCTCTGCGCAAACGCTTCTCGCATGGGCCCTTGCCTTGGGATCAGACGGCCAAAGCTTTTTTTCGGGCCAACGCTCGGCGACCGCTTCGGCAATTGCCATCGTGTCCCAGATCGCCTGCCCGTCCAGAATCAGCACGGGCACGCAGCCAGCCGGCGAATATTGCGCAATTCTTGCGGCACATCCTGGCGTATCGAGGGCGATACGCTCTTCCTCGAATTCGATGCCGGCCTCGGCCAGCAGGAACCATGACCGCAGGGACCAGGTCGAGTAGTTTTTGTTGCCTATGATGAGCTTCGCGGTCATGCAATCGTTGCCTGATAGTCCCCGCACCCATGGTAAACCAAGGCGCTGCCGGGGTCCTCGATTCCGATTTTTTTATCTTTCGAGATTTACCCGTTATGCAATTGAATTGACCCAATTCGGTGAGGCCGGTAGCCTGTCAGGCCCCAAGCACCTCCGGACAAGCCACATGGGAATGCGATTTTCAATCGAACTCAGTGATCGGGATCTGGATTTCTTTCGCCAGGCTCTGAAAAAGTCCCGCGATGCGGTTCGACATGCCGATGAGTCGGAAATCATCGAAGCCATCGGCGATATATTGGCCGAGATCAAAAAAGAAGGGCCTTTGCCGGATTTCGTGGCGCAGCGCATCCCGAGACTCGAGTCATTGATCAAGATGCTGCAGGACGATGAATGGGCGCTGCCGACAGATGAGCGAGAACGCTTGCTGGCGATGTTCGTGTATTTCGGCGACCCGGAGGACATTCTGCCTGACTACATCCCGGTCATTGGATATCTTGACGACGTCATCATGATCGAACTGGTCGTGCGGGAGTTACGGCACGTACGTGAAGCCTATGACGATTTTTGTGACTTCCGGGACAGCTACGATAAACAGTTCAAAACCGGACACGATCCGGCAGTCCGCCGCGATCGCATCGACCGAAAGCGACAAACTTTACATCAAAGAATGAAAAGGCGGCGTAAAAGCAGTGGCAAGCGAGGCGCGATTTCGTGAACCCCTAGTAGCGCATTAGGACCGAGCCCCAGGTAAATCCGCCGCCAAAGGCCTCCATCAGGATAAGTTGTCCGCGTTTGATCCTGCCATCGCGAACAGCGACGTCCAGCGCCAGGGGCACCGAGGCGGCCGATGTGTTGCCGTGATCCTGCACGGTGACAATCACTTTTTCCATCGGCAGACGCAGCCTCTTCGCCGTTGCCTGTATGATTCGCAGGTTGGCCTGATGGGGAATCAGCCAATCGAGATCGTCTTTATCGATGCCGTTCGCTTCAAGTGCAATGGTTGCGACATTGCCGAGGGTCTTGACGGCGACTTTGAATACCTCATTGCCACTCATGATGATTCTCGAATCACCGACACCTGCCTTGGCCAAGTCCTTGGACACGCCGACCGGATAATAAAGGAGTTCCTTGTATTTCCCGTCCGCGCCGAGATGGGTGGAGATGATTCCCGGCTCATCGGCAGGCTTGACGATGACCGCACCGGCACCATCGCCGAACAGTACGCAGGTCGTTCGATCGGTCCAGTCGATCAGTTTTGTAATGATCTCCGCGCCAATAACCAGTGCACATTTCGTTTCGCCGGCGCGAATGAATTTATCTGTCGTTGTTAAGGCGTAAATGAAACCGGTGCAAGCTGCTTCAATGCTGAATGCAGGACAACCGTGAATACCGAGTTTTTCCTGAATGATCGTGGCGATGTTAGGGAATATCAGGTCCGGGCTGGTCGTACCGACGACGATCAGATCGATGTCCTCAGCGGTAATGCCGGCACTCTCGATGGCATTCTTTGCCGCTTCCACGCACAGGTCGGATGTCAACTCATCTTCTGCCGCAACGTGACGTCGTTCCACACCCGTACGCGTGCGGATCCACTCGTCACTCGTTTTTACTATCTTCTCCAGGTCCGCATTCGTCATGATTCGTTGCGGCAAATAACGTCCCGTTCCTACGATTTTCGAATAGATCATGCAGCTTCCTGTTGCAACAAGTTACCGATTTGCAGCGGTACCTGTTTCTTGACCTCGACCAGCCCTGTATCGATCGCATGCTGAAACGCATACGAATCAGCGCTGCCGTGACTCTTGATAACGATACCATTAAGACCGACGAGCGACGCACCATTGTAGTTGCGCGAGTCCATTTCCACAGCCAGGCTTTTCAGAACGGGCCCGGCCAGCAATGCCTGCAACTTCGCAAACAGGTTGCGCGAAAAAGCCCGGCGCAGATAGTGTATCGACAAGCCTACCGTGCCTTCCATTGTCTTGATCGCAACATTACCGGTAAAGCCGTCTGACACGACAACATCGGCTTTGCCCGAGAAAATCTCGTTACCTTCGATAAAACCGACGTAGTTCAGGCCGCTCTCATTCAGCAAAGCGGCCGCATCCCTGACCGTATCGTGTCCCTTCGTGTCCTCGACACCAATATTCAGTAATGCGATACGAGGTCTGTCGAGCCCGCGGATATCGCCGGTGATGATCGAACCCATGACCGCAAACTGAAACAGTTGCGCCGGGCTGCCGACGGTATTGGCGCCGAGGTCGAGCATATGAACGGTGCCACCGATCGACGGCAGCTCTGCGATGATCGCCGGTCTGTCGATGCCAGGCAGCATCTTAAGCACGTACTTGGCGGTTACCATCAGGGCCCCCGTGTTGCCGGCACTGACACAGGCCTGAGCGGATCCCTCTTTGACCATGTTGATGGCAACGCGCATCGAGGAATCCTTCTTCTTGCGAAGCGCATCGGCCGGTGACTCCGACATACCGACCACTTCCGTCGACTGACGAATCGTGAGGCGCTTCTCTTCGCCGACAATCCTCGTAATGTGGCCGGCCAATTCCTCGCCATCGCCGACCAGCACAAGCCGGAGGTTCGGATGTTTTTCCAGCGCTGCGCGAGCGGCCCGAACGACCACCTCGGCGCCAAGATCGCCGCTCATCGCATCAAGAGAAATTACTGAGCTTGTACCCACGGAATCACAAGGTCAGGCTGTCGCCTGCACCGAGACTGTGAATGCCTACTCTTCTTCGTCTTCTTCGGGCTGCACGACAACCTGGTTGCCGCGATAAAATCCATCGGGAGTCACACGATGCCGAAGATGCGTTTCTCCTGAGGTCGGATCCACAGACAGGGACGGTCCTTTCAGTTTGTCGTGTGCGCGTCGCATGTCGCGCCGCGAACGTGTCTTACGACTTTTTTGAACTGCCATTTTTATCTCCAATAAATGACGACACTCTTGCGCCACCATCAAATCCAAAATCTTTCGTCAGCTGCGATCTAACGAATTATCAATTCGGGTCGCGCATTTGCGATTTCAAATCGGCAAACGGGCGAACTTTTCCCGGTTCCTCTGCAAGCAGCTTCTTTGCCAGCGGTCCGCACATCGCAGAATCGTCATGAGCCGCCGACAATGGCATCACCATGATCAGCGCTTCGTCAACAATGTCCAGGGGCCGCACAGTATCTTCTGCTGTCTCCCAGATTTCGTATTCTTCAAACGCTGTTGCATCACCGCCAGGTATCAGCAACATCAATTTCAACTGTGCGTTAAGTGATATCTCAAACG
>JAZFPY010000017.1:0-6051 GCA_036444875.1 Woeseiaceae bacterium
TATCTGGCCCGCTACTGCGTGCAGACAATTGGTGACAGCCTGTACCGTTTTACGGAGATGAAAAGCGGTCGCCGCGACCCGCCAGTTGCCTTGAAGCGAATCGGTCTGGCGCTGCGAAAAAAAGGGGATGCAGCCAAAGTAATGCGAGGTGCAGAACATGCCGATGCCATCATCGCCGGCATGACACTGGCAAAAGACCTTGGCAATCTGCCCCCCAACATCTGTACGCCGAGTTACCTGGCCCGCACGGCCCAACGACTTGCACGTAAAAACAAGAATCTTCAGACGCGTGTAATCGGTGAGACGGAAATGAAACGCCTGGGGATGCACTCGCTGCTATCCGTCACGGCGGGTACCGTGTTGCCTGCAAAACTGATCGTGATGCGGTACACGGGCGCGACGAAGCAGGCACCGGTCGTTCTCGTCGGTAAAGGCGTCACCTTCGATGCCGGCGGCATTTCATTAAAACCCGGTCCCGGGATGGACGAAATGAAGTTCGACATGTGTGGTGCGGCCTCTGTAATTGGCACCATTGCCATCGTCGCGAAACTGAAGCTGCCGATTAATGTCGTCGTTGTCGTGCCGACCTGCGAAAACCTGCCAAGTGGTACGGCGACCCGCCCGGGCGATATCGTCAAGAGTATGTCAGGCCAGACGATCGAGATCCTGAACACGGATGCGGAAGGGCGCCTGATTCTTTGCGACGCCCTGACCTACGCAAAACGATTCAAGCCGGCTGCACTGATCGATGTCGCCACATTAACGGGCGCCTGTGTGATTGCGCTCGGACATCACCGGACCGCAGTCATGAGTAGCAACGACAAACTGGCTGACAGCATAATCGATGCCGGCATCGCTGCAGACGATCGTGGTTGGCGCATGCCTTTGGCACAGGAGTATGAGCGCCAGCTCAAAAGCAACTTCGCCGACTTTGCGAACGTCGGTGGCCGCGACGGTGGCGCGATTACGGCCGCCTGTTTCCTGAGCAAGTTCACCAAAGGAACCGAGTGGGCGCATCTCGATATCGCTGGTACGGCCTGGCGTTCGGGGCGAAAGAAAGGCAGCACGGCCCGCCCGGTGCCGATGCTGACCGAATTCTTGCTACAGCGCGCCGGCGCCCTCCCTTAAGTACCCTGGCATGTCACGCGTGGATTTCTACGTACTCGCGGGCACGGGCGAGCCATCACGGCATAAATTTGCCTGCCGGCTTGCCGAGAAAGCCTATCGGCTCAACCACACCGTACATATCCACACAGCCAGCCGGCAACAAGCCGAATTGCTTGACGAATTACTATGGACGTTTCGTGACGGCAGCTTCGTCCCGCACGAATTGCTCGGCGTGGCCGGTCGGCACACCGGTGCTCCGGTGACGATTGGCTTTGATGAAGCGGGGATCGGTGGCAAGGATCTATTGATCAATCTCACCGGCGAAGTTCCCGAAATCGCGGGCTCTTTCCCCAGAGTCGCAGAGCTTGTAACCTCCGATGAGCAGAGCCGGCAACAAAGTCGGAAGCGATTTGTGCATTACCGGGAACTTGGGGCAGAGCTCGAAACGCACAAACTATAAGGAGGATTGAGGTATCAACGCGAAAGCCGACCAAGACGACAAGCTGCCGGTTTTGACCGAAGCAGTGGCGCAGTCAGGCGCATTGCCTGCCAGACCGTCGGCAGACGAGCTCGTCAAGCTGGAATCGAAGCTGTGCGCACAGAGCCTGACTCTTGCCGACCAGCTCCTGCACGAGGCTTGTCATGATATCGAGGACATTATCGTCGAACGCGTCATGAACAAACTTCGCAACGAGCTACCAGATTTGGTCAGTCGCATTTTGCAAGATCATTTTGACGGCAAAGAATAGCCGCAATCGAATATTTCTGGTGGACGTGAAGCGCCGACATGGATAAGTCCTACGATCCGCAAAATATAGAGCAGCGGCAATACCGGCGTTGGGAGAAAAACGGCTATTTCGCGCCCAGCGGCGACGGTGAACCCTATTGCATCGTGATCCCGCCGCCAAACGTCACCGGCACACTCCACATGGGCCACGCTTTCCAGGACACGATCATGGATGCCCTGATTCGTTACCACAGGATGCAGGGCCGGAATACACTGTGGCAGACCGGTATGGATCATGCGGGCATCGCCACGCAAATGGTCGTAGAGCGTCAGTTGAACGCCGAGGGCATGTCGCGAAAGGAACTCGGCCGGGAAAAATTCGTCGAGCGCGTCTGGAAGTGGAAAAACGAATCCGGTGGATTGATCTGTCAACAGCTGCGCCGCATGGGCTCATCAGTCGACTGGAGCCGCGAGCGTTTCACGATGGACAACGATTTGTCGGCGGCAGTGACCGAAGTCTTCGTCAAGCTCCATGAAGAAGGCCTTATCTACCGGGGCAAGCGCCTGGTCAACTGGGACCCGGTCTTGCACACGGCCCTGTCCGACCTCGAAGTCCTGTCGAAGGAAGAGCCCGGTAAACTCTGGCATTTCCGCTATCCACTCGTATCAGGAAACGGTCACCTCGTCGTGGCGACCACCCGGCCCGAAACAATGTTGGGCGACAGCGCCGTTGCGGTTCATCCCGAAGACGAGCGATACAAGGACCTGATTGGCGAAGAGGTCATGTTGCCGCTGGTCGACAGAAAGATGCCGATCATCGCCGACGAATATGTCGATCCCGAGTTCGGTACCGGCTGTGTCAAGATTACGCCGGCACACGATTTCAATGACTATGAAATCGGCAAGCGTCACGATCTGCCGCAATACAATATTTTTGACGATAACGCCGCAATCAATGACACGGTGCCGGAACCCTATCGCGGGCTCGATCGCTTTGTCGCTCGGAAGAAAATCGTCGAGGACCTTGACGCACTCGGCCTGCTGGACAAGATCGAAGACTACGAAACCAAAATACCAAGGGGTGACCGAAGTACAGCGGTCCTCGAACCGTACCTGACCGATCAGTGGTATGTGGATATCAAACCGCTGGCCAAGGTGGCGATCGAAGCGGTCGAGTCCGGCAAAATCAAATTCGTCCCGGAAAACTGGTCCAAGACCTATTACGAGTGGATGTACAACATTCAGGACTGGTGCATCAGTCGCCAGCTTTGGTGGGGACATCGCATTCCCGCCTGGTACGACAACGACAACAATATCTATGTCGGTCGTAATGAGGATGAGGCCCGGCAAAAAAATGACTTGTCCGCCGATCTGGAATTGCGTCGGGACGATGATGTCCTGGATACCTGGTTCTCTTCAGCACTCTGGCCGTTCAGCACGCAGGGCTGGCCGAAGCAAACCGATTCGCTCAAGTCCTTCTATCCGGGCAGCGTTCTGGTTACCGGCTTCGACATCATTTTTTTCTGGGTTGCGCGGATGATTATGATGGGCCTGAAATTCATGGATGACGTGCCCTTCCATGAAGTCTATATCCACGGCCTGATTCGAGATCAGGATGGACAAAAGATGTCGAAATCCAAGGGCAACGTACTTGATCCCCTGGATCTCATCGACGGGGTCGATCTTGATACCTTGCTCGAAAAACGCGTCAGCGGTCTTATGCAGGATCACCTGAAACCAAGAATCGAAGCCTTGACGCGGCGGCAGTATCCAGACGGAATACCGGCATACGGTGCCGACGCCCTGCGATTCACGTTTGCATCGTTGGCGACGACCGGCCGGGACATTCGATTCGACCTCGGGCGTATCGAAGGCTACAAGAACTTCTGCAACAAGCTCTGGAATGCATCCAGATATGTGCTGATGAACACTGAGAATCCGGATGATGGCGACACAAAGTTCAGTACCGCCGATCGTTGGATACGCGCCCGCCTCAATCGCACTATCGAATCAGTGCATCAACATTTTGCAACGTATCGCCTCGACCTGGCGGCACAGGCGACGCACGAATTCACCTGGCATGAGTTTTGCGACTGGTACCTCGAACTTTCGAAGCCGGTGCTGCAGTCAGAGCAATCCTCGGATGCAGAAAAACGCGGCACGCGCAAAACACTGATCGAAGTGCTCGAGACGTTGCTGCGCTTACTACACCCGCTGATTCCGTTTGTCACCGAAGAAATCTGGCGTGAGCTTGCGCCTCGCGCGATGATCGATGGCGAGACCATCATGTTGCAACCCTTCCCCCAATCAATGGAAGCATGGCAGGACAGCGACGCAGAATCGGAAATGAACTGGGTCATGCAGTTCATTCTGGGAATTCGGCAGATTCGCGGTGAAATGGACATATCTCCGCGCCAGCCACTTCCCGTATTGTTGCAAAACGCCAGTGACAATGATCGCGACCTTGCTGTTCGACACGAAGAGTTGCTCGCAAAGGTCGGCCGCACTGAGTCGGTTCGTTTGCTCTCCGCCGATCAGGAGCCGCCGCCCTCGGCGACCGCCTTGCTTGGCGAAATGCGCGTGCTCGTGCCGCTCGAAGGCATCATCGATATCGAGGCAGAACGTGCCAGGCTCACCAAGAAACAGACCGGTCTCAGGACCGATCTCGGCAAAAGCCGCGGCAAACTCGATAAGCCCGATTTTGTGAACAATGCACCGGCAGAAGTGGTCACAAAGGAGAAGGAACGCGCGCGAGAACTTGAGGGCCAGATTTCAAAGCTCCAGGAACAGCTTGAAAAACTTGAGAATTTAGACTGAAAGAGCATATTCTGAGCACTGGATCACAATCTGGGCCAGGGGATGTGCAATGAAGCCGCCTATTAGCGACTATTGGCGACTAATGATCCTGAGCCCAATCAATCGCGTTTAAGGAGTAGCCGATGCAGCGCGGAAGTACGCTGGAACAATTGCCCCTGGGCGCGGACAGCCAACGCATTGCAATCGACAATGCGCGCAAATCCCTGGGCACGATCATTCTCGGCAAAGACGAAAAGATATCCTTGAGCCTCGCCTGCCTGCTGGCGCGGGGTCATTTGTTGATAGAAGATCTGCCAGGACTCGGCAAAACGATGCTTGCGCAGGCGCTCGCCCGGGTGCTCGGACTGAGTTATCAGCGAATCCAGTTCACCAGTGACCTTCTGCCCGCAGACATCGTAGGCGTGTCCATATTCCAGCAAGGCGCTGGCGAGTTTAAGTTTCAACCGGGACCGGTTTTCGCTCAGCTGGTGCTTGCCGATGAGGTCAATCGTGCGACCCCGAAGGCGCAAAGTGCCTTGCTCGAGGCGATGGAGGAACAGCAGGTTTCCGTGGACGGGCAGACGCATGCGCTGCCGGAACCGTTTTTTGTCGTCGCGACCCAGAACCCTTCCGACCAGATCGGGACGTTTCCGTTACCCGAATCCCAGCTCGATCGATTTCTGATGCGTATCGAACTCGGCTATCCGAACGAAGAAAGTGAACGTGCTCTGATCACAGGTCGAGACCGGCGGCAGATGATGGAAGAAATAGAAGCGACGCTGAGTCCCGAACTCGTGACCGAGCTTCAGGAGGCCGTCGAAAAAGTACACATGAGCGGACCGCTCGTCGATTACGTTCAGGTACTGGTCCGGTTCACACGGGAATCACCGGATATCGAAACCGGTCTCTCGCCGCGCGGCGCCCTTGCTTTGGTGGCAGCGGCGAAAGCCCACGCCTTCATCCTGCGCCATTCAGGCGTCTTTCCGGATGATGTGCAAGCCATTTTTGCTGCCGTCGCCGGACACAGGCTGAAGCCCGCAAGCGGCTCCAGCTATCGGAGTCCGGGCGAACTAAGCCGACATGTCCTCGATTCCGTGGCAATTCCCTAGTTTCCCAGGGGTACCATCCCTCCGCAAGGCCGTTGGCGAACGCGTCCTGCGCTGGGCGCGCAAACGTCAGGGCGCCGACCGGCACCAGACACGGCTGCACTCGAAGCGAATTTATATCCTGCCGTCCGGCGTCGGTCTCGTGTTCGCACTCATGAGCTTCGCAATGCTGATGGGCTCGATGAACTACAACAATAATCTGTCGTTCGTTCTGACATTCTTGCTGGCAGGACTTGGGCTGGTGTCGATGCACCAGTGTCAACGCAACCTGGTCGGCCTCGAGTTGCGTTTTGCCGGTGTCGATCCGGTATTCGC
>JAZFPY010000018.1:0-5298 GCA_036444875.1 Woeseiaceae bacterium
GCGGGCAGCTCGGCCTCGTCGAGTTCGTCGAGCTTGATGGCTCCCCTGGCGATGCCGTCGACCAGTTCATTCTCACCCAGGAGATTCGCCGTGCCGGCTGCCGACATATTGAACGCAGCGCGACGTGCACGGGATTCAACCGATGAACCCTTATGCAGTTTGTCGGTAGCCGCGACCTTACTCGCCATTTTTTCCTTTTCCTCGTCGCTGCCGTAGTACAGCCGCGTGTCGTCAAGCCTTGCCGACAAGGTGGCGATCTGAGCGTCAAACGGGGTCGTCATTGCGACCGCGCTGCCCGCCTGGTCTACCTGGAAGAACTTGCCATGGCCGAGGCTCGCGATCTGCGTCCAGGGCCCGGCGGTGGTCGGAATTTCACCGCATTGAATCGTGTTGATCACGATGCCTTTTTCCAACGCAGCTGTCACGATCTCCGGATACTGCACTTCGTCCTGGTAGTCCATGTGCGGTGGTGCATCGCCGATCAGGAACACGACCTGGTAGGCCTGTGAGTCCTGACTCCAGGAGATATTGTGCACGGCTTCGTACAGCGCCTGATTGACGCTCTCGGGCGTGTCGCCGCCACCATCCGCCTGAAAGTCCATCAGCGTGGCATAAACGGAATCCAGATCATCGGACAGATCCACGACTTTGGTGACGTAGCGATCACCGCGGTCACGATAGGCGACCAGGCCGATGCGAATCTCAGGCGTCGGCTGTGCCGATGCCATCGTTGTGGCGATTGACCAGATCTTGTCCTTCGCGGTCTGAATCAGGCCACTCATGCTGCCGGTCGTATCGAGCACGAACACGACGTCTATTTTGGGAATGCCAGCAGGCGCAACGATGTGCTCGATCGGAGTAGTGCCAATATGCCTGGCATTGAGTGATGGATAATAAATCACCGCACCCAGTGTTAGTGCGAACAGGGCAAGCCCTAAGATTTTGCTTTTCATGATGATGTCCTCTTGTCCTATATATAAGGTGTAAAAATATCTATTGGGTAAACAGCTGGGCAAGGGCCGCATCGGCCTGACGCCTGGCACGCTCGAAGTTCTCGCTGTCGGCTGGCGTGTTCTGTAGCGGCTTCGCTGTCCGCTGCACTGCCGGCGGAATCGCCACGAACAGCGCCTGCACCAGGAAGAAACACCAGGTCGCGAGGAACACGCTGCCCGAACGGGTAATCGCCCAGACTGCGGCCGAGACACTCAAAGCGCCCAAACCGAGATCCATCAGCGCCGGCATCACGCCGGAATAGAAGTAAAGGGAGCGAACAAGCCAAATGGTGCCGACATGTACCATCAGATACAGCGGTAACGGTGGTGCAACCCACCAGGTGATTGCCGCCATCGCGGTCCAAAGCGTCAACGTGGTGACGCGCCCTACCCGTTCTGCCGTGCGATTCAGCAAGTACAGGAGGTAAGCCAGCCCCAGCAAGGGGATGACCAGGCGAACGACCGCGCCGAGGCCAACGAACGGCGTCAGCGTGGCGACGATGGCACTGGCGAAGAAGCCCAGAACTGCGGCCACGACAACGCCGTTAAAAAAGGTAGGCCGCTTCATGACTGACTCCTTGCGGTTTTCTCACGAAGAAAAGCGACTTCCACTTCGTCGTCGCCCACTCGCAGCTCCCGTGCCATCCAGGCGATGTCATCGAACTCCGATGCGCCACCTGCCGGTACGCGTTGTGCAAAGAGCTCTGCTTTTTGCCGAAGGCCCTCGAGCGTTGCCCGGTTCTCGTCGAGCATGGCACACTGCTCGGTCAGGTATTTCTCAGAAGCGCTGTGTTTCGCAGTCAGTCGCTTCGACAGGCGCGCTGCCTCGAGTTTCTTCCTGATCAGGCCTTTGGCCAGGTCGTCCTTCGCCGATTCGAAACAAAGATCCAGTTCCTCATCGATTTCGGAAAGCTTGCTGTCGATTTCGCTGTTGCGTGTCGCCAGCGCTGCCTGGTCATGCGTACACACTCTGATGCGCTGCTCGGTCTCGACCAGATCGTCTTCCATCTCCCGAATGGCTTGCTTTAGAAGCTGCTCGGGCTCTTCGATCTGGTCCAAAACGGCATGAAAGTCCGCCTTGAATAGCCGCGATATGCGGTTGATAAGTGCCATGATGTTGTCTCCTTCCAGCTTGATGGGCGAAATATTTCAATGGCACAAATGGTAGACAGGAACGCCGGCACACTTAAGACACGAACGCGTAAAACTTGCAGCACAAAATTTACAAGAACTTTACAAGCGATCGCTGATCTGACTCGCGCAAACTGCTAGCCTAGACTGCGTGAATAAGCGATCGATCAGCATTCTGGTCGTGGAAGATGAAGAGGCCATCCGCTCCGGCCTCATCGACGTGTTCGTCTTCCACGGCTACGACGTGGACAGTGCCGATAACGGACCGGAGGGCCTCGAGAAAGCACTGACGGGCAAGTTCGACCTGATATTGCTCGACATCATGCTGCCCGGCATGGATGGCTTTGAAATCTGTAATGCGATACGCGCCAAAGACCGAAATCAGCCCATCATCATGCTGACCGCCAAGACTTCGGATGAGGAGATCATCCAGGGCTTGAAACTCGGCGCCGACGACTACGTCGCCAAGCCCTTTTCCATCCAGCAGCTGGTTCTTCGCATCGAGGCGGTCCTGCGACGGTCCCGGATCGGCATCGAGCAGGCCAGAACCATCAGCCTCAGCAATAACGTGCAAATAGATACCGAGAACCTCACCGGCCAGAACGGTGCTGAGACACTCACCTTCACCAGGCGCGAGATCGAGATCCTGAGTTACCTGGCGGCTAATTCTACAAGGCCCGTTCCGAGAGATGAATTATTAACAAAAGTATGGGGTTACGCTAAAAACCTCGAAATAGAAACACGTACGGTCGACATCCATATTGCGAAACTCAGGCGCAAGATCGAGATCAATCCCAAGGAACCGGCGGGCCTCATCACGGTCCGCGGCGCCGGTTACCGGCTGCTGACGGCGGACTAGCAAAATGCTGCCCAAAACCCTCATCAAAGGCTTCGATAAAGACCGCCTGAAGATGCTGCTGGCGCTCTTTTTCATGGCACTCGCCATCCCGACCGCTGTACTGATCTGGCAGGCGTACAGCCAGCTCAAATGGGAGGCCTTTCATCAATACCGCGGCATGGCAGAGGAACTCACCAACCGCATGGATGCAAGCCTGGTCGACAGGATTAACACAGCCGAAGCCCGCTCTTTTGCCGCTTACACATTTCTGATCGTCAGCGGCGAGCCCAGCGCCAACCTGGTGCAGCGTTCGCCATTGTCTGAATTTCCGGTCACACAGGACTTGCCCGGCGTAATCGGCTACTTCCAGGTCGGCACCGAAGGGGACTTCTCCACGCCGCTTTTGCCAAAGAGTACTGCCGATCCGGTAACGTTTGGCATCGGCGAAGACGAGTACGAACTGCGGCTGCAACTTGCGCACAGAATTCAGGAGATCCTGAGCGACAACCGCCTTGTTCAGTACCAACCGATGGGCATGAGACGGGGGCTTGCCTCCTCGCCTGCAACCCCGAAGGCCGCTTCGGACCAACCTGAAGCAGAAGAAGAGGCCGACGCTGTCGAGGACCGGCAAGGACAAGTAGCAGAAGTCACTGCGCAACTCGGCAGCGAGACCGTCGGTGATAAAGATGCCGTGGACAGGCTCTACGCCATGCCTGAGGAGCCGGCGGCCAAACAAAACGAGGGCTACAGCCAGGTGGTCTTCGATGAGTTGAACAGCCCGAGAAAGAGCT
Source organism: Woeseiaceae bacterium (assembly GCA_036444875.1). GTDB lineage: Bacteria > Pseudomonadota > Gammaproteobacteria > Steroidobacterales > Woeseiaceae > JACZWL01. The sequence goes on from JAZFPY010000018.1 coordinate 3,753, forward strand.
CAAATGATGAATCTCGAGTTGGCGGACTGGCCAGTGAAAGCATGATCGGCACGTTTGAGAGCAAAGAACGGCTCAACACACTCGGTAAAGTCGCCGACCTCAAGCTGGATGCGGCTTATCAAAAGAAAAGTGAAGTTGCCGAGCAATCGCGAACTGCAGGATCAAGCAGGGACGACGAACGCCTCCTCGCCCCCGGCAGAATGAAACGAAGAGAACAGATCTCTTTGCCGGAATCCGAACCCGTCGCGATGACGATGCTTGCGCGGCGCCCGGTCAGCAATCTGGCAGGACCCACGGATATTCGTATCAGTACATTCGAAAGCGAGATCGACCCACTGGAGTTCAGCCTGCTCGACAGCGGTCACTTCGTTCTTTTCCGCAAGGTCTGGCGCGAGGGCGAGCGTTACATTCAGGGACTCCTGATCGACAAAGCGGCTTTTATTCACGGCGCCTTCGACAATCGCTTCAACGAGACCGGACTCTCTGCGATGAGTAACCTGATCGTCGCCTACCAGGATGACGTCATCCACACACTCACCGGCAAACGGTATTCTGACTATCCCAACAGCTCTCAAGCGTTTGAAGGCGCCCTGCTTTACCGCAACCGCTTATCCGCACCACTGGATAGCCTCGAGTTGATTTACAGCATCAACGGCCTGCCTCCCGGGCCCGGCGCCACGGTTATCGGCTGGCTCACACTCGTACTCGCCAGCGTATTTCTTGGCGGCTTTTATGTCCTGTATCGCCTGGGCTTGAGCCAAATCAGCCTGGCACGGCAACAGCAGGATTTCGTCTCAGCGGTGAGCCATGAACTGAAGACACCCCTGACCTCGATCCGTATGTATGGCGAGATGCTCAAGGAGGGCTGGGCCGAGCCTGAGAAACGGCAGCAGTACTATGAATTCATTCACGATGAGAGCGAGCGCCTGACGAGATTGATCTCGAACGTACTGCAACTGGCCAATATCACCCGGAACGAACCACAATTTGACTTGAAGCCCGTCACGGTCGGCGAACTGATGAACCAGATCGAGTCGAAGATCTCGAGCCAGGTTCAACGCGCCGGCTTCGAGCTCAAGCTTCAGAAAGACGAACAAGCGGACAAAGCGACCATCAACATTGACGAAGACTGCTTCGCCCAGATCATCATCAACCTCGTGGATAACGCGATCAAGTTCTCGAAAGATGCAAAAGACAAGCGCATCGGCATCACCAGCAAACTGACAAGCGACAACAAGGTCGTGTTCGCTGTGAGAGACTTCGGCCCTGGCGTTTCCAGGAATCAGATGAAAAAAATCTTCAAATTATTCTACCGCGCAGAAAGCGAACTCACGAGAGAAACGGTCGGCACAGGAATTGGCCTGGCCATCGTCCATCAGCTCAGCGCGGCGATGAATGGCAAGGTAGACGTGATCAACCAGGAGCCGGGAGCGGAATTCAGAGTCTCATTCCCCGCGATTACCCTCTAGCAGTTCGTATTCACAGGCGAATGGCGATTCAGGGTGGTGAACCGGCGAGTGCGGCGAGCCTGGCGTCATTCTCGGCA
>JAZFPY010000019.1:0-3519 GCA_036444875.1 Woeseiaceae bacterium
TGACGATCTGTCTTGGAAAATCGACATACGCGCGCTGCGGCATCATCGTCAACGTCACACCCCTCGAACCGGAATGGGAAGGTCACGTGACGCTCGAATTTTCGAACACCACGCCACTGCCGGCGAAAATATATGCACATGAAGGGGTCGCCCAGATGCTGTTTTTCGAGTCGGACGAGGAATGCGAGACGTCTTACAAGGACCGTGGCGGAAAATATCAGGGACAGCTCGGAGTGACGCTCCCCAAGGCTTAGTGGCCCACCAATACGGTCTTGTCGGATCACTGGGAGTCTGACTCGCAGGAGGTGCCCGACGGCCCGTCCAACGAGAAATTCTCAGTCGGTGTTGCTTATGGCGTAGGACTTCAGAGTGGCTGTACCGGTTGTCTTGTCTTCGTTGAAATGCTGCAGGCGCACGGGCAGATACTCGAGCTCGGGCGCAAGCCACATGATCAGACTGCGCGATGAGCCGATACGCTGACGGCGGTACTTGACAGTGTCAAAGCTGCCAGCTTTGGTCACGATGGTTTCAGTACCCAGTTTCTCATAAACGGCTTCCCGCAAAGAGTTGCGTTCGACGGTCAGATACTTGTCGGCCACGTTGCCTGCCATCAGGTCCGCGCGAAATACCAGCTGTTCAAGCAGGCGATCCACATGGTCGGACTGAATATCGAGTTCAACCGTTACCCTCTTATAAAGGCTCTTTGCAACGAGATTGTCCCGGTCGAAAAGAATCCAGGCATTTCTCTTGCTGCCGCTGTCGTTGAACAAATAGTGATATTCGACTGCCCGGTATTTGCCGTCGATTTCCTCGAACTGTGTATATTCGACGATCGGGTCATGTTTGAACAGCCCGGCAAGTCCACGCGCTTTCGCAGTCGCGCGGTATTCGATACGGCCAGATGAATCCGCCGGCGATAGTGTCGTTTGATTGGTGGCGCTAAATCCGCTGCCCTTGGCATCATAGACCGCCGTATAAGGGGTGAGTGCCAGCGCGGGCGCAGACAAAAAGGCAAAAAGCAGTGTGGTACTCAGATGTCGCATGATAGATTTCTGCATTCCGTGTGAGGGCGTTTCAATGCTCCCCGGCGTATTGCACGGGTTCATCGAGCCTCGCACCGTCAAGCCATGATTTTCCATCCTTGAATTCCAGACGGCCGGAAGCAAACAAGGCCGCAGCCTGTGGGTATATCTTATGCTCGACCGCCTGAACGCGAGCTGAAAGGCGGCTTGCCGTGTCTTCGGCAAGAACCGGTACGCGACCCTGCAAGATCCTCGGGCCGGCATCCAGTTCTTCGGTCACGAAATGAACAGTGCTGCCATGCATTGTTTCCCCGGCGTCGATAACACGCTGGTGCGTATTCAGGCCGGGAAACTTCGGCAACAGTGCGGGATGAATATTGAGAATCTTCCCTTCGAAGCGTCTCACGAATTTTCCTGTCAAAATACGCATGAAGCCGGCCAGGATCAGAAGCCCGGGTTCATATTTCGCCAGGGTATCAGCGAGGGCCTCATCAAACGCTGCCCGGTCCGGGTAGTCCTCATTCCGTACGCACTCGGTGGCGATGCCGGCGTCGCGTGCGCGTACGAGACCGTATGCGTCCGGCCGGTTACTGACGACAACGGCGATGTTGAGATCAAGCGATCCATCCCCGGCGGCATCGATAAACGCCTGCAGATTGGTGCCGCTGCCGGAAATAAGAATTGCCGCTGAAACCTGTCTGGATTTCTCCATCAACGGTATCGCACCTCGCCCGCACCATTTACGATTTCCCCCAGTTGCCAGGCAGTTTCTCCGGACGCTTCGAGAATCTTCACGGCATTCGCTGCGTCCGTATGCGCAACCACGACGGTCATGCCAACCCCGCAATTGAAAGTGCGTCGCATCTCGTCGGTCGCAATCCCGCCCCGGTGGGCCAGCCAGTCGAAGATCGGTCCCTGTTGCCAGCTGTTGATGTCGATCCGTGCATGCATGTCATTGCCAAACGCCCGTGGAAGGTTTTTGGTAATGCCACCGCCGGTGATATGCGCAATTCCTTTAACCGGAACTTTGTCCATCAGCGCGAGTACGGGCCTGACATAAATTCTTGTGGGCTCGAGCAAGCGCTCCGCCATTGGCACGCCGTCTATGTCACTTTGCTGGTCGACTTCAAGTACGCGGCGAATGAGTGAATAGCCGTTTGAGTGTGGTCCGCTGGATGCAATGCCGATGATGGTATCGCCAGGTTTGACCCTGCTGCCGTCGATCAGGTTCTTTCGATCGACGCCGCCCACACAAAATCCGGCCAGATCGTACTCGCCCTCCGCATACATATCCGGCATTTCGGCGGTCTCACCGCCGATCAGGGCCGCGCCGGCCTGTTTACAGCCGGCGGCGATGCCGGTCACGACGTCCAGGGCGATGTCGACATCGAGGCGGCCGCAGGCGAAGTAATCGAGGAAAAACAGGGGTTCAGCACCCTGGACAAGTACGTCATTGACGCACATTGCGACCAGATCGATGCCAATCGTGTCATGGCGTTGCAGTTGGTGTGCCAGCTTGAGTTTGGTGCCAACGCCGTCAGTGCCCGAGACCAGGACGAGCTCCTCATACCGATCCGGTGGAATGGCGAAAAGCCCCCCGAAGCCGCCGAGCCCGGATAGCACCTCTTTGCGGCCTGTCTTCGCGACCAGTGGTTTGATTCGTTCGACGAGCGAATTGCCGGCGTCGATATCGACGCCGGCATCTTTATAAGTGAGGGGATTTGTCGTCATGCGGGGCCGGCAAATTCAACCAGTGGCATTCTCTGCGAGGGCGATATAATAGTGCCTGGCCCCTAGCGGGGAAACTATATTTACAGAATACCCGGTTCCTGGAATCACCCATGAATGAAGTTATGCCAGCTAATAAGGAGTTTGTCCGGCGCCCGGGCATCTCAAATTGGTGCTCCTGTTGCTGGCTTTTGGCGGCAGTTCTTGCGTTCACGCCACCGAACGTCTTTGCGTTCGAAGACCCGACACTCTTTACAGTCCAGGTGCCGCTCGATCCTGAGGAGGACAATCCGCGGGCCACCGCTTACAAGAAAGGGTTATGGGAGATAGTTGTACGCGTCACCGGATCGGAGTTGCCGGCAGAAACACCGCTCCTGGAAGCGTTGTTTCCGAACCCAGCCCGATATGTACTTCAATTTCGCCAGGGCGCAGACGAGACGCTTTTGATTTCATTCGACGGCGCAGCCATCGAAAACGTGCTGCGCAGTGCCGGGGAAACGGTATGGGGTGTCGACCGGCCGTTGACACTGGTGTGGCTTGCTGTCGACTGGGGTCAGGGCGAGCGGGAGATCGTTGCGGCAAATGATCCGGAACCCGTGGCCGGCGCCTCGCGCTCCATAGACCGTAACCGCTTATTGCGCGAACGCATTCATGCGACCGCCTCGAGGCGCGGCATTCCTGTCGTATTTCCGCTGCTGGATACAGAAGACCTGCAGAGTGTCAGCTTTACTGACATATGGGGCGGCTTTGACGAGCAACTGCTGCAAGC
>JAZFPY010000020.1:0-17014 GCA_036444875.1 Woeseiaceae bacterium
ATCGATCTATCTCACCAAACACGATGTCCTGGGTGCCAATGACGGCGACGACGTCCGCGAGCATGTGCCCTGTCACCATTTCCGACATAGCACCAAGATGGGCGAAACCTGCAGCGCGAATTTTGACACGATAAGGCTTGTTAGCCCCGTCGGAAATCATGTAAACACCGAACTCACCCTTGGGGTGTTCGATCGCCGCGTAGGCCTCGCCAGCCGGCACGCAGTAACCTTCAGTAAACAATTTAAAATGATGAATGAGCGATTCCATATCGTCTTTCATCTCGACGCGCGTCGGCGCAACGATTTTGCGATCCTCCAGCACGACCGGCCCGGGGTTTTCTCTTAACCAGTCGACACACTGCTTGACAATTCTGTTCGACTGTCGCATCTCTTCGACGCGAACGAGATAGCGATCATAACAATCGCCGTTAGTGCCAACCGGAATGTCGAAGTCGAGTTGATCATATACTTCGTATGGCTGTTTTTTCCGCAGATCCCACTCGACGCCGGAACCTCGCAACATTGGACCCGTAAATCCGAGTTGCAATGCCCGTTCCGGGGGCACGACGCCTATGTCGACCGTTCGCTGTTTCCAGATTCGGTTGTCAGTCAGCAGGGTTTCGTACTGGTCCACACATGCCGGGAACTTTTCGGTGAATGCATCAATGAAATCGAGTAACGATCCTTCCCGAATGGCATTGAGCTTCGCGACTGATTTCTTGCTACGCCATTTCGAGGCCTGGTATTTCGGCATCGATTCCGGCAGGTCCCGATAAACGCCGCCGGGTCGATAATAGGTCGCATGCATGCGCGTTCCGGAGACGGCTTCGTAACAATCCATCAGATCTTCACGCTCACGGAAGCAATACAGGAATATTGTCATTGCGCCGATATCGAGTCCGTGTGCACCGAGCCAGAACAGGTGGTTCAGGATGCGGGTGATCTCATCGAACAGGACACGGATGTATTGCGCCCTAATCGGTGGCGTGATGCCGAGCAGCTTTTCGATCGCCAGGACGTAGCCGTGCTCGTTGCATATCATCGAGATATAGTCGAGCCTGTCCATGTAGCCGATGCTTTGGTTGTAAGGTTTGGACTCTGCCAGTTTTTCGGTAGCACGGTGCAACAGCCCGACGTGCGGATCGGCACTATGGATGACTTCGCCGTCCATCTCGAGAACCAGCCGTAAAACGCCATGTGCCGCCGGGTGCTGCGGCCCGAAATTCATCGTGAAGGTCTGGATCTCAGGCATCGCCCGCCTCGTCCCTGAGTTCTGCGGAATACTGGCTGTCGTCCCGGATAACTTTTGGCACCAGGGTCCGCGGCTCTATGGTGACAGGCTGATACACGACGCGTCCCTTGTCCGGGTCGTACGTAACTTCGACGTTGCCTATCAACGGGAAGTCCTTCCTGAACGGATGACCAATAAAGCCGTAGTCGGTCAAGATCCGCCGGAGGTCCGGGTGCCCTTCGAACAGAATGCCGAACAGGTCGAAGGTTTCCCGCTCGAACCAGTTGGCGGAATTCCAGATGTCGACAACGGACTTCACGATGGGCGGATTGGCGTCACCTGTAAATATGCGCAGGCGCAGACGGGCATTGTTCTTGAGCGACAATAAATGATAGACGACTGCAAACCGCTCGGGGTCGAACGTATCAGCCTCGTCGAGAATCACCGGCTCGCACTCAACACCGCGGCTGTAGCCGCTTCCCGCTGCACTCTGCGTAGTCCATTCATCAGAACCATAGGTCAGATAATCGACACCACATACGTCAACGAGCATTTCGAAATGAAAATCCGGTTCGTCGCGCAAGGCTCTCGCGACTTCGATAAGGTCATCCTTATCAAGTTGATAGGTCAGCTCACCACAAATCGATTCGACTCGCGTGAGCTTCTGCTCGAATCGAGCGTCGATCCGAGCGGCCAAAGTCTCGTTGGTATTACTCATTCTCTTGGTTTCTACCTGGCTATCGTATTCGTACGCCGAATCTTGTTTTGCAGCTGGAGCAAGCCATATATCAGCGCTTCTGCGGTTGGTGGACAGCCAGGTACATATATGTCCACCGGTATCACACGGTCACAACCACGGACTACCGAATACGAGTAATGGTAATAACCGCCGCCATTTGCACAGGACCCCATCGATACGACCCAGCGGGGCTCCGGCATCTGGTCATATACCTTTCTCAGGGCCGGCGCCATTTTGTTACAAAGTGTTCCCGCAACGATCATCACATCCGACTGGCGCGGGCTTGGGCGGAAAATGATGCCAAACCGATCGAGGTCGTACCGCGCCGCACCGGCGTGCATCATTTCGACGGCGCAACAAGCCAATCCGAATGTCATGGGCCACATTGATCCGGTTCGTGCCCAGTTCATCACGGTATCGACACCGGCTACGAGGAAGCCTTTTTGTTGAAGGCTCTGCCCGTCTCCCTGAGTCATCGTACCTGCAGTCAGATCAGAGCGGGTTTCGGCTGCGTTACTCAATCCCACTCGAGCGCCCCTTTTTTCCACTCATAGATAAACCCGACAACCAGGACGGCCAGGAAGATGCCCATCGCGATCAGCCCGAATCCCCCTACCGCATCCAGTGATATGGCCCAGGGAAACAGGAACGCGATTTCGAGATCGAAAATTATGAAGAGAATGGCCACGAGGTAGTAACGCACATCGAATTTCGTGCGCGAATCTTCAAATGGCTCGAAGCCGCATTCATAGGGTGACAGCTTTTCATCGTATTTCTTGCCGCTGCCGATCAGAAAACCCAGCGTCATGAGCAGCACACCGATCCCGGCGGCTACCGCCAGAAAAATTAGTACGGGCAAGTAATTTTGCAGCATTCTTTGTTATCGAAGCGATGTGTGGTTGAAGCTCGAATTTAGCGCTTATTGTATCAGTCAGGCTTGTACGGTTAACAGCCCTTGAGGCAATGTATGTGCCGATTTTTTGCTGTGGAATATACGTAAGGCTTTATCGTGGGGCTGGCTGCAAGTCCAAACAATGCAGCACGCGGGGCCCGGGATCGCCCCTCGTCCGCCAGATACACGTCCTCAAGTTTGAGATGGCCTTTCTACGGATACGTGCTTCGGCCGGTAGCCTTGTCGCAGGACCACGCCTCGCCCGTCAGGCAGGTGAATGCTCCTGCAACGCCTGCACTCCCACCATCCATGGCGGTCGGACCGCGCCTGCAGCTGACAATAGATATCTTGAGAATGGTGCTCTGGGCGAGACTCGAACTCGCACGGCTTACGCCACTGCCCCCTCAAGACAGCGTGTCTACCAATTCCACCACCAGAGCCGTGTGATTGTCTTAAAGCTAATCTGTTATTGCTCGCCGTCATCTTCGACGGGTTCGTCGAACTCGAGTGACGGCATCTCGCTATCGTCTGCCGCCGGACCGGAACCTTCGAGCCCGGGCAACTCTGGAAATTCCCCAACGTCAGACAATTCTCCGCCGTCGGATGAACCATCGGTTCCCGTCAACTCGGGCTCCAGCGGCGCCTCAAGTACCGGTGCGTCCTCCAGGAGACTTTCGGGACCGGTCGAGCGCTGGCTGCTCATATAGGCGAGTGTCAGGCTGCTGGCAAAGAATACAGTCGCCAGGACAGCCGTCGCTCTGGAAAAAAAGTTCGACGAGCCTCGGGCGCCAAAAACAGTGCCGGACGCACCGGCGCCGAACGCCGCGCCTGCATCAGCGCCCTTGCCGCGCTGCAGGAGCACCAGAACGATTATCAACACAGCCACAAGTGTATGGCCTATGAGCACCGCAGATTGCATTGTGTTCATCATTACCTCAAACGAGCGATGCCGCTGCTGCAGCGATCGCCAAAAAGTCGGCTGCCTTCAGTGAAGCGCCACCGATCAATCCGCCATCAATATCAGGCATTGTAAAGAGTCCGACCGCATTGTCCCCTTTTACGCTACCGCCATACAGTATTTGAATGGCCGAGGCCATTTCTTCGCTGCGAGACGACATCGCCGCACGAATGTGGCTATGCACGTCCTGGGCCTGCTCCGGGCTTGCGGTTCGCCCGGTGCCAATTGCCCAGACCGGTTCATAGGCAATGACCGCCGTCTCGAACGACTCGACCCCGGCTGCGTCCAGAACCGCATTCAGCTGTGCATCGATGACCGCCGCCGTCTGCTCAGCTTCGCGCTCTTCCAGGGTCTCGCCGACACACAAGATCGGCTTCAGGCCCTCGGAGAGTGCTGCCATGAATTTGGCGGCAACGATCTCGCTCGATTCTCCCATCATCGCACGCCGTTCGGAGTGGCCGACGATGACGTACTCGCAGCCGATCTCGCTGAGCATGCCCGCTGATACCTCACCGGTGTAAGCACCAGACTCGTGTTGAGAGACATTCTGGGCGCCGAGAGACAATGCCGTCCCGGCAAGCTTCTGCGCCAACTCTCCGAGATACGGATACGGTGGGCAGATCAGCAGCTTGACGGATTCCGACTGCGGCATGCCCGTCAGGATGCCGTATGTCAGCTCGGCATTGGCGGCCGCACTGCCATTCATTTTCCAATTGCCAGCGACGAGGAAATCGCGCATAGCTCACCCGTTTATCCGTTAGTATGGAACCTATCTAACAAACCCGCAAAGGCAGCTTCGCGGCCATGCGGGTTTGTTAGACAGGTTCCTGAAGGCGCGCAAGGATACCGGTGCGTGCCCTGCAAATCAACGAGGTTCAGCTAGTAATCCGTCAATATCAACTTGACCGTGTACCAGCTGCTTCGGCAACGACGGCGGCAAGCCTTTCGGCAAGATGCAATACCTGGTTTTCGCTTTCTCCTTCGACCATGACTCGAATCACCGGTTCGGTACCGGATGCACGCAACACAACACGCCCGGAATCAGCCAACTCGCCTTCGACCTGGCTGATGGCCTCCTGAATCTTGCTGGACTTGGACGGATCCAGGCTTTTTTCCGTTCGCACGTTGAGCATTTTCTGCGGGTATTTCGCCATGCCCTCGGATAGCTTCGACAAGGACTTGCCTGTTTTTTTCATCACGGCGAGCACCTGCAGCGCGGCGATCAGTCCGTCGCCTGTCGTCGTGCGGTCGAGACAAATGACGTGTCCTGATGTTTCTCCGCCAATGATGCCGCCGGTCTCATAAAGCGTTTCCAGCACATACCGGTCTCCGACACGGGCCCGGCGGAATTCGATGTCATGTTTATCGAGTGCACGTTCGAGGCCGAGATTGCTCATAACCGTTCCAACCACGGGACCTTTTAAAACCCCTTCCCGCTGGCGGGCCGTCGCAAGAATATAGAGGAGTTGATCGCCGTCTACGGTCTGGCCGAGTTCGTCGACCATCACGACGCGATCACCGTCCCCGTCCAGTGCGATGCCGGCATCGGCCCTGACTGCCGGGACGGTCAGTTGCAGTAACTCCGGGTGAGTCGAGCCGCAGCCATCATTGATATTGCGACCGTTCGGTGAGCAACCAATCGGAATGACCTCCGCGCCCAGCTCTGCCAACGTTCTGGGCCCGACTTTATAGCCGGCGCCATTCGCGCCGTCGAAAACGACCTTGACGTCGTCCAGATTCAGGTCATCGGGAAATGTCGAGGCACAAAATTCCTGATAGCGTACACGCGCAGTGTCGATTCGTTTGGCGCTGCCCAAGGACTGCGGTTCCAGTGTAATGGCAGGTTGACCGAGAAAGCGCTCGATCTCGAGTTCCACTTCATCCGACAATTTCGCCCCGGCCCCGTCAAAAAACTTGATGCCGTTATCCTCATAACGGTTATGTGACGCGCTAATCACAACGCCGAGGCTTGCTTCAAAACACTGGGTCAGGTAGGCGATTCCCGGTGTCGGCAATGGCCCGAGCAACAGGACATCGGCACCTGCAGCCACGAATCCCGCTTCGAGTGCCGACTCAAACATGTAGCCGGAAAGCCTCGTGTCTTTGCCAATCAGAACGGTGCCGCCGGTTGGAACGAGTACCTGTGCGGCAGCACTTGCCAGGCGAAGCGCAAAATCGGCGCTCATCGGGTCTTTGCCAACCGCGCCCCGGACTCCATCCGTTCCAAAGAATCTCTTGGTCATTGGTTCTTTCCTGACTGCATCACTGCATGCACAATTTTGAGCGCATCAACTGTCGGTTCAACGTCATGAGTACGCACAATATTAGCGCCCCGCTCCACGGCCATTACGGCCGCGGCAATTCCTGGCGCAAGCCGATGCTCTTCGCCCTTGCCAGTCAGGTGCCCGAGTGTACTCTTGCGCGACAAGCCGACCAGCAACGGCATCTCGAGTTCTTGAAATCGTTCCAGGTTGGCCAGCAGACGTACATTGTGCTCGTGCGTCTTGCCAAATCCAAATCCGGGGTCAATAGCGATTCTGTCGGGCGCAATCCCGGCGTCTCGACATGCGGCCAGGCGGTGTGCAAGGAATTCCAGAATATCGCCGGGAATATCCTGGTATTCGGGCTTGTGCTGCATCGTACCGGGCTCTCCCTGCATGTGCACAAGGCATACGGCGGTATCGAGCTGATTGGCGACTTCCATCGCACCCTCCTGCCGCAGCGCATAGACATCGTTGATCATTACTGCGCCTGCTGCAACGGCGGCGCGCATTACAGCCGGCCTGCTGGTGTCGATCGAGATGGAGACGTCACTGCGGCCAGAGATCGATTCAATGACGGGGACGACGCGGTCAAGCTCTTCGCCCTCGGAGATCCTCTCGGCGCCCGGCCTGGTGGATTCGCCGCCGACATCGATTATTGCAGCGCCCTCCGCCTGCATGCGTTCTGCCTGGCGTACTGCGGCATCAACTTCCAGGAATCTGCCGCCATCCGAGAAGGAATCAGGCGTGATATTCAACACGCCCATCACCTGCGGGCCATCGAGATTGAGTGTCCGGGGGCCGAGGCGCAGTTGCATTACATTATTCGCCCGTCCTGACGGGCGATCTCAATGTTCGCTGGCTGGACCGCCGATCACTCCGGTGGTTTCGCCTTTGGTATCTTCCTTGGCGCCGGTGGTTGCCGAATCGTCAGAGTCATCCCAGTCTTTAGGTGGCCGTACTTCGCGATCTTCCATGATGTCTTTAACCTGCACATCGTTGAGCGTTTCGTACTTCATCAATGCCTTCGCCATGATGTGAAGCTTGTCCTCATGTTCCTTCAGGATCGACTTCGCCCGCTCGTAATTGCGGTCGACGATACCTCTGACTGCCTTGTCGATCGCATGCGCCGTGACATCCGATACCTGTTTGTGCTGCGTCACCGAACGGCCGAGGAAAACTTCGCCGTCGTCCTCGCTATAAGTCAGCGGCCCGAGCTTTTCGCTAAGCCCCCACTTCGTAACCATGTTGCGCGCTATCTCGGTCGCCCGCTCGATATCATTCGCCGCACCGGTCGTCACGCGTTCCGGGCCGTTCACCATTTCTTCGGCCAGCCTGCCGCCGAAAAGGGTGGAGATCGTGCTCTCGAGTTGTTGTTTCGAGGTGCTGTACCTGTCCTCTTCCGGCAAATACATCGTAAGCCCGAGCGCCCTCCCGCGCGGAATGATTGTCACCTTATAAACAGGATCATGCTCGGGCACACAGAAGCCGACGATGGCATGTCCGGCCTCGTGATAGGCCGTGTTGAGCTTCTCCTTTTCGCTCATGACCAGGGAACGCCGTTCCGTTCCCATCATGATCTTGTCTTTGGCCTCTTCGAACTCGTCCATGCTTACGACGCGCTTGTTCGAACGCGCCGCAAGCAATGCTGCTTCGTTGACCAGGTTGGCAAGATCCGCACCGGAGAATCCAGGCGTGCCACGTGCGATCACACTTGGGCGAACATTGTCGTCGAGCGGTACCTTGCGCATGTGTACTTTCAGGATCAGTTCCCTGCCCCGGATATCGGGCAATGCCACGACGACTTGTCTGTCAAACCGCCCTGGTCGCAACAACGCCGGATCGAGCACGTCCGGCCTGTTCGTGGCGGCGATGACAATAACGCCCTCGTTGCCTTCGAATCCGTCCATCTCGACCAGCATCTGGTTAAGCGTCTGCTCGCGCTCGTCGTGCCCGCCGCCAAGACCGGCACCACGATGCCGTCCAACGGCATCAAGCTCGTCAATGAAAATTATGCACGGCGCCTGCTTCTTGGCCTGCTCAAACATGTCCCGGACACGAGATGCGCCGACGCCGACAAACATCTCGACGAAGTCCGAACCGGAAATGGTGAAGAACGGCACCTTCGCCTCGCCCGCTATAGCCTTGGCCAGCAATGTCTTGCCGGTGCCCGGCGCACCGACCAGAAGCACGCCCTTGGGAATCCTGCCACCCAGACGCTGGAACTTGCTCGGGTCCTTGAGGAAATCGACGATTTCGACAAGTTCCGCCTTCGCTTCATCGATGCCGGCTACGTCGGCGAAGGAAACGCCGACCTGGTCCTCGCCGAGCAGGCGCGCCTTGCTCTTGCCGAACGACATAGCGCCACGACCGCCGCCGCCACCCTGCATCTGACGCATGAAATAGATCCAGACGCCGATCAACAGGAGTATTGGAAATGAGCTGATCAGAAGCTGGCCGATAAGGCTCTGCGACTTCGGTTCCTGCGCCGTGAACTGGACGTCGTTGTCCTCAAGCAGACCGATGAGCGTGTTGTTGTCGGTCTCCGGACTGATCGTGTAATAAGCAAGCGGCTGACGGCTCCCGTAACGTATGCGTTCGTTTTCAAATTCAACGCGCTGCACGTGCCCGCTACGAACCTGCCTCAGGAATTCGGAATAATCCGCCTTCTCCGGTGGCGGACCACTGACACCGCTCAAGCCCTGCACGACAGACAGAAGCACCACGATGATGACGATGAAGACAAGGATGTTTTTAGTTAAATCGTTCACTATTGCTGTATGGTTTCCGCCGGTAAATTAGACTGCGTCTAATGATCAGACCCTACTATAGTCGATAGTTTCTCGCTACCAAATAAACCTCATTGCTAGCGGGCCTGGAAGCCTTGGGTTTCATCACTTTCACCCGTTCAAATGTTTTCCCGGCCTCGGTAACAAATGCGTCCGTACCCTGGCCCTGAAACAGTTTACAAACAAAATTGCCCCGGCGTCTGAGAACTTTATAGGCAAAGTCCAGCGCCAACTCGGCAAGATACATGGATCTCGGCTGATCGATCGCTTTGTTGCCGCTTATATTGGGCGCTATATCGCTCAATACAAGATCCACCGGCGAGTTTTCGAGGATGCTGAGCAGTAATTGAAGCGTGTCATCCTCTGTAAAATCACCCTGAATCTGCTCAACCGACGGCAGGACGTCCATCGGCAGAAGGTCCAGTGCAATAATCCGGCAACGTCCCTTCAGCTTCTGAGTGATGTACTGGCTCCAGCTGCCCGGCGCTGCGCCCAGATCGACGCAGGTCATGTCCGGCTTCAGGAGCTGTTCTTTTTGTACGATTTGTTCGAGCTTGTAAACGGCGCGGGAACGCCAGCCGTCCCGCCGTGCTTGTTGCACATACGGGTCCCGTTCCTGGCGATCTCTCCATGTTCCGCCACTCCTTCGCGGTCCGCTCATTTGCCTGCGACTCGTATGAGGGTATGCATCGCTACGCACATCTGGCTGTTAGTGGTCCAACAAGGTTATATTGATAGACTCCCCATCCATGAACTTGTCAGAATCTCAGAAGAAATATTTGCGCGGACTGGGTCATCAACTAAAGCCGGTAATTACTGTGGCAGATACCGGATTGTCGGCGTCCATTCTACGGGAATTTGATGCAACGATTTCGCATCATGAACTGATCAAAGTCCGGTTTCGGATGGCGAACAGGGACAACCGCGATGCCATGATCGATGAACTGTGCCGGCAGGGATCCGGAAACCTCATTCAGCGAATTGGCAACGTTGCCTTGATATACCGGCCCAACCCTGACAAACAGCGCATCCGGCTTCCATAATTGGATTGCACGTCAAGAAAATTTACTCCGGCTACTCGTAGCGAATCTCGATAACTTCGTAGTTCTTTTCGCCGCCGGGCGCTGAAAAACTGACTTCATCACCTTCGTCTTTGCCGATCAAAGCTCTTGCCATCGGGGATGAAAACGAGATGAGTCCAGTCTTGATGTCCGCCTCGTCCTCGCCCACGATCTTGTAGACGATTTCTTTGCCTGTCTGCTCGTCAAGCAATCGTACCGTGGATCCAAAAACAACTTTTCCCTTCGCATGGATCGCCGTAACGTCAATGACTTGCGCGTTGGAAAGCTTGCCCTCGATATCCTTAATACGCCACTCGATAAAACCCTGCTGTTCCTTGGCAGCGTGATACTCCGCATTTTCCTTCAGGTCACCGTGCGCGCGTGCTTCGGCAATCGCCTTGATTACTGCCGGCCGGTCTTCCGACTTCAGTTTCTTGACTTCGTCGCGTAGCAGTTCGGCACCACGAACGGTCATCGGCACCTTGCTCAAGCGGCCACTTCCCTGTGCAGGTCCTGCAGGCAATTGACGTCGCTGTCGTCAAGATGCTCGAGAGCTTCGCAGGTCGCAACGGCGGCGCCGAGAGTCGTGTAATACGTTACTTTCTTACGCACTGCTGCGGCCCTGATTGACAGAGACTCCTGGATCGCCTGCTTGCCCTCGGTTGTATTGACTATTAGCGAAATCTCGCCATTCTTGATCATATCCACGATATGCGGCCTGCCTTCGCGCACTTTGTTGGCTCGGCGGCATGATACACCGGCAGCCGTTAGCGCTTTCGCCGTGCCATGCGTCGCTATGATGTCGAACCCCCTGTCGACCAAAATCTTCGCGAGCCCAACCGCAGCATCTTTGTCACAATCCCGAACGCTGAGCAGCGCCGCGCCCTGCCGCGGCAAGACGACGCCGGATGCCAGCTGCGCCTTCGCATACGCCTCGCCGAAGGAACGGCCGATCCCCATGACCTCGCCCGTCGATTTCATTTCGGGCCCAAGAATGGGATCGGCGCCGGTAAATTTTTCGAAGGGGAATACCGACTCTTTCACCGAGTAATAGGGGGGCACTCGCTGGTTTACATAGCCTTGCTCTGCAAGCGATTCACCGATCATCACGCGCGCGGCAATTTTCGCCAGGGAAACGCCGGTCGATTTCGAGACAAAGGGTATTGTCCGTGATGCGCGGGGATTGACTTCCAACAGGTAAACGATGTCGTTTTGAATGGCGAATTGGGTGTTCATAAGCCCGATTACGTTCAGACCTTTTGCGAGTTTGACGACCTGCTCCGTGAGCGTCTTCTGCATTTCGGAATCGAGGCTAATGGGCGGCAGTGAACAGCCGGAATCTCCGGAGTGCACGCCAGCCTGTTCGATATGCTCCATGATTCCGCCAATAAGTACCCGTTCGCCGTCGCAAACGGCGTCGACATCGACCTCGATCGCCATATCCAGGAACCTGTCGAGAAGCACCGGACTGTCATTCGATACGTCGATAGCTGCGGCCATATACTCGGCGAGATCCTCCTCGTTATGCACGATTTCCATCGCGCGGCCGCCCAGCACGTATGACGGCCTGACGACCAGTGGATAGCCGACGTCAGCACCCATTTCCAGAGCCTCGTCCCGGTTTCTGGCGGTACGATTCGGCGGCTGGCGCAGCCCCAGATCATCAACCAGTTTCTTGAAACGTTCGCGATCCTCGGCGAGATCGATCGAATCAGGCGAAGTACCAATTATCGGCGCACCCGCTGCCTCGAGGGCTCGCGCCAGCTTCAGGGGTGTCTGTCCACCGTACTGAACGATGACACCCTTTGGCTGCTCTATTTCGATGATCTCCATGACATCTTCGAATGTCAGCGATTCAAAGTAGAGCCGGTCCGATGTGTCGTAGTCCGTCGAGACCGTCTCAGGATTGCAGTTGACCATGATGGTCTCGTAGCCGGCTTCCCTGAGCGCCAACGCCGCATGGACGCAGCAGTAGTCAAACTCGATTCCCTGGCCGATACGATTCGGGCCGCCACCCAGAATCATTATTTTCGGCTCGTCGCTCGGCTCCGCCTCACATTCCTCTTCATAAGTTGAGTACAGGTAGGCCGTTGTCGTCGCAAACTCGGCGGCGCAGGTATCGACGCGTTTGAAGACCGGTCGCAACCCCTGCTTGATTCGCCGTGCTCGAATGACGTCTTCATTCTGATTGACGAGCTCACCGATGCGCGCATCGGAAAATCCCTTGCGCTTGAGCAAACGAAGTCTTGCCTCATCGAGACCATCCAGTCCCTCCTGGCGGGTATTCGTCTCCTCTATGACGAGGTCGGCAATCTGCACCAGAAACCAGGGATCGATACCGGTAAGTTTGGCGACATCGTCAAACGTGAATCCCTGGCGCATTGCGTCCGCCACGTGCCAGAGTCGTTCGGCGCCAGGGTATCGCAACTCCTGGCGTAATCTGTCTCTATCGGAGATCTCGACAGGAAATTGGACCTTTTCATTCAAGCCCGTGACACCAGTTTCGAGCCCGCGCAACGCTTTTTGAAACGATTCCTGGAAGGTTCTGCCAATCGCCATGACCTCGCCAACCGACTTCATCTGCGTCGTCAGGCGATCGTTGGCCCCGGGAAATTTCTCGAAAGTAAAACGAGGTATCTTGGTAACGACGTAATCGATGGCCGGTTCGAAAGATGCCGGCGTTGCACCACCCGTAATATCGTTCTTCAGTTCGTCGAGCGTATAACCAATTGCAAGTTTCGCGGCAACTCTTGCGATCGGAAAACCGGTTGCTTTTGATGCCAGGGCCGACGATCGCGAGACCCTCGGGTTCATTTCGATGATGAACATGCGCCCGTCTTCAGGATTCACGGCAAATTGGACGTTCGAACCACCGGTCTCGACGCCGATCTTGCGCAACACATTGATGGAGGCATCGCGCATTCTCTGGTACTCCTTGTCCGTCAATGTCTGCGCCGGCGCAACCGTAACCGAATCACCGGTATGCACGCCCATTGGATCAACGTTTTCGATGCAACACACGATGATGCAGTTGTCATTCTTGTCACGCACAACCTCCATCTCGAATTCTTTCCAACCGATTACCGATTCTTCGAGCAGGATTTCGGTCGTCGGCGACATCTCCAGGCCGTGTGCGACGATCTTCTTAAATTCTTCCCGGTTGTATGCGATACCGCCGCCGGTGCCTCCCAAAGTATACGACGGTCTTATGATCGTCGGATACCCGATCTCTTCTTGTTTGCTCAGCGCCTCTTCCATGGAATGAGCGATCGATGACGCCGGCACCTCAAGGCCGATTTCGGTCATTGCCTCGCGAAACAGCTCGCGGTCTTCGGCCATGTCGATCGCCTCACGCGAGGCGGCAATAAGCTCGACGCCGTGTTTCTCAAGGACCCCTTCTCTGACCAGGTCCAGGGCGCAGTTCAGTGCCGTCTGACCGCCCATCGTTGGCAGCAATGCATCAGGGCGTTCTTTTGCGATGATCTGCTCGACTGCGTCCCATCGCACAGGCTCGATGTATATCGCATCGGCCATCTCCGGGTCCGTCATGATCGTGGCCGGGTTCGAATTCACCAGAATGACGCGAAAACCCTCTTCCTTCAGCGCTTTGCAGGCCTGGGCGCCGGAATAGTCAAATTCGCAAGCCTGCCCGATCACGATCGGGCCTGCGCCGATAATCAGGACGCTGTTTATGTCAGTCCGTTTCGGCATGGCTCAGGGGCACCCCATCAGCAAAATCACGGCAGGTAATCGGATGAGAATATACTTTAATATAATTTTATATATAATTGTTTTAATTGTATTTATCATTACAAAAGTAACGCCGCTGCTGAAGAATTGCGTTTGACCTCTTCCATGTCAGCAATAAAGCGCTCGAACAGTGGCAAGAGATCGTGCGGGCCCGGGCTGGCCTCCGGATGGCCCTGAAAACTGAATGCGGGCGCGTCCTTCAGGGCAATACCCTGCAAGGTGCCATCGAATAGCGACCGGTGTGTGGCTTCCACGTCCTCGGGCAGCGATTCCTCCTCGACGGCAAAGCCATGGTTCTGGCTGGTGATCATTACCTGCCCGGTACTCAGATTCTGCACCGGATGATTGGCGCCGTGATGGCCGAACTTCATTTTGACGGTTTTGGCGCCGCATGCCAGGGCAAGCAACTGGTGGCCCAGACAGATGCCGAATATGGGCACACCGCTCTCCAGAATTTCCTGTATTGCCTTGATCGCATAGTCGCAGGGCTCCGGATCACCAGGTCCATTAGACAGGAATACGCCGTCAGGCATCAATGACAATACTTCGTCAGCTGTCGTCGTCGCCGGTACAACGGTCATTCGGCAATCGAGGTCGGAAAGCACCCTGAGAATATTCCGCTTGATGCCGAAGTCGTACGCGACGACATGATACGGGGCGATACGCCTGCTCATGACCCGGCTGCGTTTCCCGAAATCGACGCCATAACACCACTGATAGGTCCGATCTGTAGTAACGAACTTGGCAAGATCCACGCCCGCGATACCGGGGAATTTTCGCGCGTGTTCGACAGCTGTGTCGGGATTAGCGTCGCCCGTCATGATGCATCCCGACTGGGCACCCTTCTCCCTGATCAGCCGCGTCAGTTTTCGCGTGTCGATATCGGCAATCGCCACCGTTTTGCCGCCTCGCAGAAAGGCCCGAAAATCACGCTCGACGCGCCAGTTGCTGGCGAGCATTGAACAATCTCGAATGATCAGCCCCGATGCATGAATCTTCGACGACTCCATGTCCTCACTGTTGGTGCCGGTGTTGCCAATGTGGGGGTAGGTCAGCGTAATGATCTGGCGGCAATACGAGGGATCTGTGAGGATTTCCTGGTAACCGGTCATCGCAGTATTGAAGACAACTTCGCCGATGGTATTACCGTCGTCACCGACGGACACACCGTGGAAGATTGTTCCATCTTGCAAGGCCAGAACTGCAGGCGTACTCAAACTGAATCCTCAGATACACAAAAGCGGAAGGCCTGTGCCTCCCGCTCATCTGACCGCCTACCAGCCAGCGATCCGCGCTAGTTTACTCAAGCCGGCCTGAGCACGCCAGTTTGTGCAAAAAAACCTCACTGGTGTCAGGTATCTGCTTGAAACAGCAGGTCACGCATCGCGTACAGCCCGGGTGGCCGATCTGACAGCCATTGAGCGGCGCGGAGAGCGCCATCTGCAAAAACGCGGCGGCTCGTAACGGCGTGCTTCAGCTCCAGGCGTTCGGCTTCGTTGTAGAGGATGACTGTGTGCTCACCGGGTATTTCCCCCTCTCTGCGAACCTCGAAGCCGATTTCGCCAGGTGCCAGCGGCCTCTCCAACCCAGCCGGCTCGTACCGTTTGACAGATTCAAAGTCCTGATTTCGCGCCGCGGCGAGAGATGCGCCCAATTTCAGGGCTGTACCAGACGGTGCGTCGACCTTGTGCCTGTGATGCGTTTCGTGGATTTCCGCTTCGAACCCGGCGCCAAGGCTGGCCACCGCCTGCCGCACGAGGCCATCCAGCACGGCAATACCGAGACTCATATTGCGGTCGTATAAAATCGGGATCGTGCGCGCTGCGTCTTCGAGCTCGTCGACTGCCGCTCTGTCGAGGCCACTAACGCCTATTACCAGTGGTTTCGCGGCCGCAAGCACAGCAACGAGAACCTTGTGGGTGGCTTCCGGGAGACTGAAATCGATCGCGACATCGGCTGCATTCAATACCGATGCCAGATCATCGCTGATCGCGATTGCCCCTGCGGCCGGGCCCGCGCACTCCGCCATGTGCTTTTGCAAGGCCGGACTCTTTTTTCGGGCCCAGACACCGGCCAGACGTAGCTCATCGTTGCCGACCATCGCGCGCATGATCTCCTGGCCCATGCGTCCTGCGCCGAGTACGGCGATATTGAGAGTTTCGGCTTCCTTGTTAGCCTGTGCCATGCAGAATCACCATCGAAGAGTGTTGGGGATCGCCCGTCAGGACGGGCTCCAACAGGTGCTAACAAACGTATCGTAGGAGCCCGTCCTGACGGGCGAATTCTAGATGATCCAGCCGAGGTTTATTGGCTGACGCGCTCGAAGAACCGCTTGACCGTATCGAGCCAGCCGCCGGCACGGGGGCTATGTTTGTCCCCATCCGCGCTGATCGAATCGTCAAAACTGCGCAAAAAAGACTCTTGTTCTGCCGTCAGGTTGATCGGTGTTTCAACGGCGACGCGCGCAAACAGATCGCCCCGTCTCCGGTCACGGACGGTCGTCACTCCCTTGCCACGCAAACGGAAATTCTTGCCGGACTGAGTACCGGCCGGGATTTTCAGAGAGACATGACCGTCGAGCGTCGGCAGTTCTATTTCGCCGCCCAAAGCAGCGGTGCCGAAACTGATCGGCACTTCGCAGGACAGGTCTGCACCGCTGCGATGGAAGATCTTGTGGGGACTTACGCGAATCTCGACATAGAGGTCGCCTGGCGGGCCGCCGTTGCGGCCAGCCTCTCCTTCACCCGAAAGCCTGATCCGATCGCCATCTTCGACGCCCTCTGGAACCTTCACCGATAATCTTTTGGACTTGGAAACGCGGCCACGGCCGTGGCAATTACTGCACGGATTGGTGATCACCGTGCCCGCGCCTTTACATGCCGGGCAGGTCTGCTGAATGGCGAAGAATCCCTGCTGCATGCGGACTTGACCAGCGCCGCCGCAGGTCATGCATTTCACGGGCTCCGACCCTTTTGCGGCGCCGCTGCCATGGCATTCTTCGCAGGTCACCTGCGTTGGTACCTCGATGGTGACAGAGTCGCCGCTGACTGCTTTTTCGAGATCCAGCCGGAGTTCGTAGCCGAGATCAGCACCACGAAATACCTGGCTTCTGCTGCGGCGGCCGCCGCCGAAAATATCGCCAAAGACATCGCCGAAAACGTCGCCGAAGCCCTCTGCACTGAATCCGCCGCCCGGCGGGCCACCCCGGACACCGTCATGACCAAACTGGTCGTACGCGGCACGCTTGTCAGAATCGCTCAGTACTTCGTAGGCTTCTTTCGCCTCTTTGAATTTGCTTTCGGCCTCGCTGTCTTCCGTGTTGCGATCGGGATG
>JAZFPY010000021.1:0-3093 GCA_036444875.1 Woeseiaceae bacterium
CTGTCTTCCAGTTCGAGGTTGCGGCGGGTCGGCCCGTCCATCACGACGGCATCGTCATTCCGCTGCACGCTGATCGACTGCAAATGCGGCAAGGCCGTTTTCTGCATGTCGCTGACGTATTGAAGCAACGCACCCGCGGCAGCAACGCCGCGCGGGAATTCATCACAACCGAATCCTGCAAGATCTTTTGTTTTGAACTGAGAGCAAAGCAGGCGCGTCGCGCTGTCGAGTTCGAAATGCCAGGGTGGCCGGCCCGTTACCCGAACTTCGTCCCGAATCGACTCAGACAGTGGTTGTTCCTCGTCGATGATGAGCTCTGCCGGACGCAGACGCTCGAGTTCGCCCGCAAGCGCCTCAGCGTCAGCGACTTCGGTAAGGCGGAACCGCCCGCCCGCGAGATCCAGCCAGGCGAGACCGATCGCCACTCGATCCATATGGATAGCGGCGACGAGATTGTCGCGGCTCTCGGCAAGCAGTGCTTCGTCAGTCAGAGTGCCCGGTGTGACGACTCGCATGACTTTGCGCTCGACCGGTCCTTTGCTCGTTGCCGGATCACCGATCTGCTCACAGATTGCGACCGATTCGCCTTTGCGCACGAGTCTGGCGAGGTAAGCTTCCACCGCATGGTAAGGCACGCCCGCCATCGGGATGGGATCGCCGGCCGACTTGCCGCGCGATGTCAGCGTGATGTCCAACAGCGCTGCTGCGCGTTTCGCATCGTCATAAAAAAGCTCATAGAAATCGCCCATGCGATAAAACAGCAGCATGTCGGGATATTCAGCCTTGATGCTCAGGTATTGACGCATCATCGGCGTATGGACGGATGTGACTGTGGCACTCATTGTTCTAACTTGAGCTATTCTGTGCCGAATGAAAATACTGCATGTCGAAACAGGACGCCATCTTTATGGCGGCGCACAACAAGTCATTTACCTGACCAGGGCGCTGACGGAGAGGGGAATTGACAATACTCTGGTCTGTCTGCCTGACTCGGAAATCGACCAGGCTGCTCGTAAAGCGGGAGTTAGCGTTGAGAACCTCAAATGCGCCGGCGATCACGACCTGGCCTTCGCCTTTCGTCTGCGCCAACGCCTGCTGGCCCAAAAACCGGACATCATCCACTGCCACAGCCGCCGCGGCGGCGATTTTCTCGGCGGCCTGGCAGCGACCGGAACCTCGATTCCGGCAGTCATCTCCAGGCGGGTCGATAATACGGAGTCGCGGTTGATCGCCGGATTGCGGTACCGGCCTTTTTGCAAAATCATCGCGATCTCGGAAGCGATCGCTTGCGTATTGCGCGAGGCAGGGCTTGATGAGGATCGCTTGACGGTCATTCGAGATGCTGTCGATACCGAGCGATTCATGGCGCCGGTCGATCAAGGCGCGTTTCGGGCCGAGTTTGGCTTGTCCGATGCCGAATTTGTTGTGGCCGTAATCGCCCAACTGATTCCACGCAAGGGTCACCGGTATCTGCTTGAAGCCGTGGCGCAACTCAAGGCCAGCTACCCGCAGCTCAAGGTCATCATTTTCGGCCAGGGCCCGCTCGAGACAGAACTGCGGGAGCGGACCGCAAAGCTGGGCTTGAGCGGCCTGGTGCAATTTGCCGGTTTCAGGCGGGATCTCGACGATTACCTGGCTTGTCTGGACCTGCTCGTGCATCCGGCCCTGGCCGAAGGACTGGGCGTTGCTGTCCTAAAAGCGGCGGCAGCTGGTGTTCCGGTGGTAGGATTTGCGGCTGGGGGTTTATCCGAAGCGGTGGTGGACGGCGAGACCGGTTTACTTGTGCCACCGAAAGATGCAGTGGCATTGCGGGGGGCTATTGCGAGACTTGTCGAGAATCCGGCCTTGCGACGCGAACTCGGCGAAGCCGGCCGTATCCGCATGCAAAGCGACTTCTCGATCGCAGCGATGGTTGATGATCATGTACAACTTTACGAGTCGATTCTGAGTGGCGGACCTTGAATCCATAGGCACGCTCTCCGAAGCACTGGTCGGCGAATTGCTTGCCGCCGGTAAAACCGTCTCGACCGCCGAGTCCTGCACAGGCGGGTGGATCGCCAAGTCGCTCACCGATAATTCCGGCAGCTCGGGCTGTTTTGCTTACGGCATCGTCAGTTACAGCAACGGCGCCAAAGAGACCTTGCTCGGCGTTAACCCGGCGACGCTGATGGAGCATGGAGCGGTCAGTGAGGCGGTCGTCAAGGAAATGGCGGAGGGCGCGTTGAACCTGAGCGGCGCCGATATTGCGACGGCGGTCAGCGGGGTCGCGGGGCCGGACGGCGGCTCCGAGGAGAAGCCCGTGGGCGCAGTCTGGTTTGCATGGGCAACACGGAATAAGGACAAGCCGGACATCGACGCCGAGAAACGCCTTCTCAAGGGAGAGCGCGACAGCATACGCGCGCAGACAGTCGTCATCGCCCTCCAGGGCATTCGCGAACGATTGCGGGAATTGTGACTGAGTTTCTGTTGCAGCCCGTCCGGACGATTCTCCATCTGACGGAATGAAAAAGCGTCGCCTGTTCTTCGCCCTCTGGCCGTCGGAGAAGCAACGGCAGCTCATTGACTCGGCCATAGAGCCCTGCAAGGCCAGTCTTGCCGGCAAGTGGACCTCGCGTGATAACTTGCACGTCACGCTCGTATTCATCGGCGGTTTTCCCGAAAAAGACATACCGGCGTTGCAGGCGGCCGCCGCCAACATACGGAGTCCGGCCATTAGACTGAGATTCGAGCGCATCGACTTCTGGGCGAGGCCGAAGATCATGTGCCTGCAGGCCGATTTCGTCCCAGATCAGCTAATCGAGCTGGTCAGATCGCTGGAAAGGGCAGCCACGGGATTCGGCTTTCAGCCCGAAAAACGCAGCTACCAGCCGCACATGACGATCGCTCGTCGAGCCAGATTCTTTGAGTCGATCCGGTTGGCGCAGCCTGTTGAACTTCATTGGTCCGACTTCCAGCTGATCGAGTCAGTCTCGACGCCGACCGGCGTACAGTACAAGCCGTTGAAACAATAAGTTCGGCACGTTTCTTAATATTCAGTTCCGATTGTCCGCGCCACGGCGGCTGCCTGCGGCCGGGTTTTTATGGAATAATGGC